>DYON01000308.1 GCA_020720525.1 Acetofilamentum sp. | reverse complement strand
ACCGATAGAATTATTTGGACTAAAATATAATTCTCGTCGGTATTAAACCTGTCAACTGAAATTGCGATAAGATTTTTGTATTGATATTGGCATCTTAAAAAGATAATGCTGTTTTTATCGGATATAAATGTTTTTTGTATTTTTACACAGTTTCAAATGGGGAAAATATGAAAACACTATTGCTAATTTGCTTTTTGAGTGTTCTATTCGTGTCGAATGCCAACGCTCAAAAAGGAAGCGATGCTCTTAAAACGGCAGAGCGTGAGTGGAAAAAACTTTTCGACGAATCGATTGAGTGGTACAATTTCGGATACTACGACAACGCTTTACGCGGTTTCAAGCGCCTATTGATTAAAGATCGCAACCACTGCAATGTGAATTTTTATGTAGCGATGAGCTATTTTTATTTGCAACGTCCAGCCGATGTTATTTTGCCTTTTATGGAAAAAGCTGCGAAAAAAGTGAACCCTTACTACGGTTACACTTACAAGGAAAAGTCGTCGCCCGTGTTTTCGCTGCTCTATTTAGGGCAACTTTATATGTATCTCTACCGTTTCGATGAGGCCGAAAAAGCATTTAACGATTTCAATACCTATCTCACCGAGCGCAGTCGCGATGCAGCCAACATAGTCGAAGTTGAGCAATGGCAAGAATATGCAAAAAATGCACGCGAACTCTACGCCAATCCAGTTGCAAATATGAGTGTGGAAAACATGAAAATTGCCAATTCGAACTACAACGAAACCAGTCCATTTTTATCGCCCGACGAAAAAATATTGTTTATGTCGTCAGACCGTAAAGGTTCAACTGGTGGGCAGTTTTTGCAAAATGTGTTTAAAGCCGATGTTTATATGATGACCAATAAATCTGGACGATGGTCGAAACCCAAAAAAATGGCTTACAGGCTAAACACTAATTCGGCCGACAACCATTGCACTGTGGGAGAAAATGGAAAATTACTGGTTTTTAGTCGCGAAGACAAAAACAACAAGGATTTTAATATTTATTATTCTGAAATTGACGGTAAACGTTTCAAAGCTCCTGAAAAATTCAATCCCAATATCAATTCCAAAAGCAACGAAACCCATGCATATATTTCGGTGAATGGAAATGTTATGTATTTTGCAAGCAATAAGCCTGGTGGTTATGGTGGAACCGACATTTATTTGTCCGAAAAAATGCCCAATGGCGAATGGGGACCTTCTTACAATTTGGGTCCAAATGTAAACACAGTCAACGACGACGATTTTCCTTTCGTTCTCGACGATGGAGTTACCCTGTTTTTTAGCTCTAAAGGGCACAACAGTATGGGAGGATTCGATATTTTTGTTACAACTCTGAGCGAAGAAGGAATTTGGTCTAATCCCGAAAACTTTGGTTATCCTGTCAATACTACTTCGGACGATACTGGATTCATGATGAAAAAAGATGGTTCTATTGGTTTTTATTCAACTGCTCGCTATGCCCAAAGCAACGCCAGTATTGGCAATTCCGATATTTATCAGATTAATTTTGGTCAGTAGTTTTTCTTGATTATTCTGTTTGCTGCCAAAAAACTAAAATTTATTTCTGATGAAGCGAATCATTTTTATATCTTCATTTGTGTTTTTCTCATTTGCAGTTTTACATGCTCAGAAAAACATAGAATATTCGCTCCGAATTGTAAACACCGAAGCATCGTGTACCAATTACGAAGTAGTTGATGGAAGTGGCAATAAAGTAGTTTTGCCAGAGGAAGTTCAAAGCTCATTGCTTTGTCCTTCGTTGTTGAATTTGAAAGGCGACACCCTTTGTTTTCGCGACAACAACGAGATTTGTATTTATCTCATTTCGAGCAAAAAAACATATTCCCTTTTCGAGGTATTTCCGGATATAGACGGTGTGAGTGGACCAGTTTGGTCGCCAAATGGACAACGCGTTGCTTTTGTTGTAATCAATCAAGAGAGAAAGCACGATTATACCGATTTTTGCAGGATTATTGTACTCGAATTGGATCGAAATGCGACGGTGGTAGCGAAATACAAATTCGATCGACCTGTCAATTTTGTTTGTGGAAGCATTTGTTCTTCGTTGGCCGGAACCGATTTTCGCTTTATCGACAACAACAATCTCGAATATATCCGAAACGAAAATATCGAAAAGCGACCAGGAGAAAAGGGCTACGTTTTTATTCCTTAATGTGAGTTTCTTTTCTGAAATTTCGGCAGAGTTTTTGACAGAACCTGCCCTTTAAAAATGCAAATTATGTTCTTGTTTTTTCGTTCCAATACCCACCGAAAGCTTTCAATTTTTTTGAGTTTCACCGTGTTTTTATTGATGCTTATCGCTGTCTGTGGTTCATCTTCGACCCTAAAGGCGTCTGTTCCCTATACTTCGTTTCGAAGCAGTGACCTAACCATAGCTGCTGTGAATCCACCCGACTCTCCAGTGGTGAATTCTCCAGCAACTGGAGCTATTTCGAGTTCTTCGGCTGTTGCTTTTTCGTGGAATAGTGCTGGCGACAGCCTTCAATACGAAATTAGATATGCACTTAATCCCGAATTTGATGGCGCCACTGTGCTAAGAGTTGGAATGTCTTCGTCCGAAATTTCGTTTGAAACACTCGCTCCAACTTTGTATTATTGGCAAATTCGCAGCATTGCTCCCGATAGCACCAGTTCGGCGTGGACAGTTGCACGCACATTCACTGTGAATCCGCAAGTTCAGGTTCAACAGTGGCGTTGCAACGGCGATTGTGGTCATTGCCCAAATCCATGTGGACGCAGACCTCATCCTACTGAATATTAGTTTCTTTTACCAAAGCCGGTTTCAGGCTGAAAAAGGAAACGAAAAATGCAACAAAAACTACTCCAGCCTGAGTTTCGAGCATTGATTCAACCAGAAAATTCAGTGCGATGATTAGTGCAAAATAAAACACCAATCGCTGGTCCGATTGCAAGCCCCGATGAAACAAAGTTCCAAGAATCAACAACACGCAGAGTAAGCCTGGAATT
>DYON01000307.1 GCA_020720525.1 Acetofilamentum sp. | reverse complement strand
TCCGGCAATATATTACTACAGCCACATCAACTACAACGAAGGTCAATACGAAGTGGCTCTGACTGGGTTTAAAACTCTTGTCGATGACGAATCGTTTGGTCCCATTGTTCCTTATTATATTGCTCAGATTTATTATCTGCAAGGCAAATATGCCGAACTTATTGCTTTTGCGCCGCAGATGCTCGAAAATCCGAATGTGAAGCGACAAGCCGAAATGGCTCGCATGGTTGGCGATGCTTATTATGCACAGAAAGATTATCGTGCAGCACTGCCATATTTCGAAATGTATTCGAGCAAAACAACTACTCCGCTCACCCGCGAAGATTATTATCTGTTTGGTTATACCTATTACAATGCTACCAACTATCAAAAAGCATCTGAGTTTTTTGCAAAAGTAACATCGCAAGACGATTCGCTCAATCAGAATGCAAGCTATCATTTGGCCGATTGCTATCTGAAAATGGGTAATAAAAAATTTGCTCTCAACTGCTTCTACGATGCATATCGACTCAAATTCAACCCAACCATTACCGAAGATGCGCTGTTCAATTATGCACGTTTGTCGTACGAGCTCGATTTTCATCCCTACAATGGTGCTGTGA
Organism: Acetofilamentum sp.; assembly: GCA_020720525.1. Classification (GTDB taxonomy): domain Bacteria; phylum Bacteroidota; class Bacteroidia; order Bacteroidales; family DTU049; genus GWF2-43-63. Next base: position 2,422 of record DYON01000307.1, on the reverse strand, counting down.
AAGCCTTGCAGCAGTATTTGAACGATTTTCCTGGATCGATGCGAACCGAAGAAGCTCGCGAATTGTTGGTCGATTTGCTCATGTCAACCGGCAACTACAAAGATGCCATTGCTGTAATCGAAAGCATGAAAGTGAAAACCGAACGCATCTGGACTACCTATCAGAAAGTGAATTATTTTCATGGTGTTGAACAATTCAACAGTACAGCCTACAACGATGCTATTGGTCTTTTCAACAAAGCCATTACATATTCCTACGACCGAAAAATACGTGCCGAAGCGCTTTTCTGGAAAGGCGAATCGTACTATCGTCTCGCAAACTACGATTCGGCAGCTGCTTGCTACGATATGTTTGTAAAATATCCTCCTTCTGCCGATGTTAAATATTTTGCTCGTGGCTACTACGGCCTTGGTTATTCGCAAATGCAGCGCAAAAATTATTCGGGCGCAACCCAAAGTTTTTTGTCGTATTTCAAAAAAGCCGATACCGACGAAAAATCGTTCCGCAACGATGCCAGCCAGCGTTTGGCCGATTGCTACTACATTATGCGCAAATACGACGATGCTATTGTGTGGTACGATAAATCGCTCGATTTGAATTCGGAAAACATGGATTATGCCTTGTTGCAGAAATCGAAATGCGAGGGTATAAAAGGAAACTACAGTGGAAAGCAAAATACATTGTCGCTGTTGTTTAGCAAATATCCCAAATCGCGTTTTGCCGACGACGCTTATTATGAATCGGGAATTACCTACGAAATTCTCGACCAGAACTCAAAAGCACTTAATTCGTACGATGCTTTGATTGTGAATTTTCCCGAAAGTCCGTTGCGTGCTCGTGCAATGCTGAAAAAAGGGAGTATTTATCGCATTTTGGGCGAAAACGACAAAGCGATTAATGTATTTAAACAATTGGTGGCCGAATACAAAGGCTCGGATGAATCGAAACAAGCTTGGATGAATTTGAAATCGATTTATACCGATATGGACAGAATTGAAGATTTTATGGCACTTGTGAACGATAATGGTAGTTCTCTTTCAGAAATGGATAAAGACAGCATGATGTATCAGGCAGCCGAAAACAAATACATGAATGGCGATTGCGAATCGTCGATGGCTTCGTTTGGAAAGTACATTACAGATTTTTCTAAAGGGGCGTTTCTCCTGAATGCCCATTTCTACCGGAGCGAATGTTTGTATGGTCAGAAATCGTTCGACGAAGCTTTGAAAGGCTACGATTTTGTTGTTGCCCAGCCATTTTCGGCATTTACCGAAACCTCGTTGCTGAAATCGGCTCGAATTTATTACAACGCAAAAAACTATCCGAAAGCAATTGAACGCTATTCCACACTCGATGAAATGACCGAATCTGTTTCGAACAAGCAAGAAGCGCAGCGCAATATCATGAATGCTTATTTCTTGAACAATCAATATCAGGAAGCCATTTTATCGGCTCAAAAACTGAACGAAAACCCAACTATGCAACAGCAAGACCGCGACGAAGCTTCGGCAGTGATTGCTCGTTCGGCGTATCAGCTCAACGATTTGCCACGCGCTCAAACCGAATTCAGTAAGTTGGTGAAGCTAAAATCGTCGGAGCTGGGTGCCGAAGCCAATTATTATCTGGCTTTAATTGAGTATCAGAACAATCGCTACACCGAATCGGAAAAAGTGGTTTTCGACCTCATCAACAATTTTGCTTCGTTCGAATATTGGGTTGCCAAATCGTTCATTCTTTTGAGCGATGTGTATGTGGCTACCAACAATTTCTATCAGGCCAAATACACTTTGCAGAGCGTAATTGACAATTATAAGGGACCCGATTTGGTTGAAGAAGCCCGAACAAAACTCAACAACATCATCGAGCTCGAAAAGCTCAACGAGAGCAACAGCGGTGGTGAAGGCGAAATTATTATTAACGGAAATAACGAATAAAGCCATGAAAACTCAAAAAATAATATTAGCAGCCTTGTTTTTGGGTGGTTTGATGTTGAAAGTTTCGGCTCAAAATACTCCGCACCCCAAAGATACTGGTATTATCAGCAACGAAAATGTGATTGTTGTTGCCGAATACGACCCCACCTTGATGGATTTTCCAAAGAAAAATTTTGGGCCGCAAATCGAGAACAATGTGGTTCCACGCACCGATATTAAATACACTGTGTTTCCACAGCCCATGAAAATTGCTTATCAAACCATGCCCATCAAGGCGGCAAAAATGAGTGGAGAACCTTTCACCGAGTTGTACGGAAATTATATCAAAGCTGGTTTTGGAACCGGACGTACTCCTTATGGCGAGCTTTTCTTGAGTACCAAACGCGACAAATCGAAAAGTGTTGGTTTGCACTTGAAGCATTTTTCGACCAACGGGAAAGTGCCTGATTATGCTTTTGCCGGAAACATCGAAAATGCAGTCGATTTGT
>DYON01000019.1 GCA_020720525.1 Acetofilamentum sp. | reverse complement strand
CATCGAACCAAGTTGGTACGCCAGCAACAATCAAATCGTAGTTGAACAACAATTCGGGATGGACATGGTCAACATCAATCATTTCAGGCTTGAGTCCCGAAACACCAACGGCAATAGCTTCGGCTACAGCACGCGTTCGTGTGGTTTTAAAACTATAAACAATAGCTGTTTTCATCATTAGAATTTTATGAGTTTTTCGAGTCCTTGATACAATTTATTTTCATTTGGAAGAATAGCTTTTTCCAATATTGGATTGAAACCAACTGGCGTATTTTCGCTTCCGATGCGCAATACTGGGGCATCGAGAAATTCGAATGCTTTTTCGGCAACAATGCCAGCCAATTCGGCACCAAAACCACCAAAAACCTTGTCTTCGTGAAAAATGATAACGCGACCCGTTTTTTGTATCGAATTGAGAATTGTTTCTTCGTCGAGCGGAACAATCGAGCGAAGATCGACCACTTCAACATTTTTACCCGTGTCGGCCAAAAATCTATCTGCAGCTTTCAATGCCAAATGCGTTGTGTTTCCATAAGTAAGAACAGTTGCTTCGTTGCCAGCTCTGCGAATGCGTGCTTTCCCAAAGGGAACTTCGAAGCCGTCGGGAACCGGAGTTGCTGCTACCGGATTGTTGTACAAAGCTTTGGGTTCTAAAAAAACGGTTGGTCCTTCGGAGCGAATTGCCGTGCGAAGCAATCCAGCTGCATCGTCGGCAAACGACGGATACACAACCCGCATTCCTGGAAACGCCGACAACACACTTTCGGTTGTTTGACTGTGATAGAGACCTCCGCCAATGTATCCACCACTGGCAAGTCGGATAACAACATTTGGCGAAAATTTCCCATTGTTGCGCCAGTATTCTTGCGACATTTCGACAAACTGCTCCATTGCAGGCCAGAAATAATCGGCAAATTCGGCACCTTCAATTACGATTCTAATTTTCGAATCGAATCGACTCATTCCATTAGCTGTACCAACAATATAATCTTCGGCAATGGGAGCATTGAATACGCGCCCTGCGCCAAATTCATGCTGCAATCCCTTGCTTACGTTGAAAATGCCGCCTTTGTCTTTGTTGGCCATATCTTGCCCCCAAATAAACGAATCGGGATTGAGTCGAAATTCGTCCTTCAGCGTATGGTTTATTGCTTCAATCAGTTTTACAGACGCCCCCGTTTCGTTGTGCAATCCATCATGAAACTTTTCGGGTTTGTATTCTGGGGCGTACAAAAAATTATAAATATCAGCCGGATTTGGGTCGGGCGCTTTGATAGCAGCCTGATGCGCCTTTTTAAGTTCTGATGCAGCTCGTTGTTCAATTGCTCCCATTTCCGATTCCGTCATACGCTTGTATTTGAGCAGCATACGCTTGAATTTTTCCAAAGGATCGTTGTCGGAAGCATATTTCAGCTCGTACTCATCGCGATACAATTCGTGCCGATCGCTGTTGCTATGACTGTGAATTCGAACACAAGCAGCATGAACTATCACAGGCTCGCTATGTTCAATTGCATGCTTACGAGCTTCTACCATCGCATTCATGCTGTCGAAAACATCTTTCCCATTGCAATGAATTATTCTCAGATTTTTAAAACCAGTGAAATTGTCGGCAACTTTTGGTTGTGCAGTCTGATCCGATTTTGGCACACTGATTCCATAGCCATTGTCTTGAAAAACGAAAATGACAGGAAGCTTCTCTTTCGATGCTCCATTGATAGCTTCGTAAACATAACCTTCCGAAACCGACGATTCGCCTTGCGACGAAATTGCCACAGCCTCGGTTTTATAATACTTTATTGCACGAGCAACACCAACAGCATGCAATGTATGATTGCCAGTTGCACTCGACACGTTGTGAATATTCCATTCCTGTTTTGCGAAGTGATTGCTCATGTGTCGGCCACCGCTTGCTACATCGGTGGCTTTGCTAATTCCGTTCAAAATAATTTCTTCAGCAGTTAATCCTGCCGACAGAACCGAAAGCATGTCGCGGTAGTAAGGAAAAAAATGATCGACTTTTTTCTGAAAAACTTGCCCAATAGCCAGTTGAATGCCATCGTGACCAGCATAAGGAGCATGATAGCTCCATCCAAGAGCTTGTTTTAGGTAGTTCGGGGCTTTTTCGTCGAGTTTGCGACCCAGCATCATGAGATACAGCCAGTTTTCTAGAGTTTCAACCGAGGTATCTTTTATTGAGTATTTCATTACCGATTAATCTTTTCGGTAAAATTACCCATATTGTTGTTGTAAAAATGGAGTCGGTCGGTGATTAATATCATAACCGGCTTTTTATCACTATTACTAAAAAAGGAGTGTTATTTTTCCTCGGTAAACATGCCAATGCTTATCCATATCGCGGACTTCGATATAGTATGAATAGGTGCCCTGAACAATTTTTTCGCCAACAGTTCCATTCCAAGGCACATTTATATCGGAAGAATGAAAGACCAACTGTCCCCATCGATCGTAAACCCTAAGGAGATAAGAGTCGGGATCGACCGAAATGCCAGAAGGAGAAAAGAAATCGTTTTTGCCATCGCCATTGGGAGAGAAAGTGTTTGGGATATAAAATGCAAAAAGATCATTTACAATAATGGTTTTTGAGACAGAATCGGCGCAGCCATAGTCGTTTTGGACGAAAAGACTAACAACATATTCGCCCACAGTGATGTATGTATTTCTAGGATATTGTTCAACAGAAGTGTTGCCGTCGCCAAAACTCCAACTCCAAGAAGTAGCCCCAACCGATTCATTAATGAAAAGTATTGGACCACTGCCGATGGTTGAAGGATTCGGATTGGCCGAAAAAGCAGCATTGGGATCGGCAGCTTTTGTAATCACTACAAAAATGGTATAAGGTCCAATAGAATCTGTAACGGTTACTTGATAGGTTGTACCAGCTGTGAGCCCCGAAATTGTAGCAGAATATTGGGGAGGAGTAGTATTCCACTCAATAGTATAAGCTCCAATTGGTTCATGAACCAAAACAGTAGCAGCTCCATCGTGTAGCCCACAATGCTCAGGAATTACGCTTGCGGTTAAATATGTATTGATATTCAAACCAACATACACACTAAGGGTGTCGGAACAGCCAAATGCGTCTATCGCAACAACAGAATAATTTCCAGGCGATAAACCTGTAGCTGTGGGACCCAATTGAATTGGATTCAACAACCATGTATAAGAAATAGGAGAAGCTCCACCAACCGACGAGACAGTAACAGAGCCATTATGCATTCCATAATCGGACGAAACAGATTGATCGACAACAATTTGAGGTCCATCTAAGTTGCTAACAACACACGATCCAATTGCTGGGCAAGCCGTTCCATCGCTCACGGTAATCATATACGAACCTGCAGCAAGCCCTATGGCGGTAGAAGATGTTTGAACCGGCATTGTTTCCCAATGGTAAGAATATGAACCAGTGCCACCCGATGCCACAACAGTTGCAGTTCCAATACCTTGGTAGCAATGATCGGGTGTTGAGCTTAACGAAATTGTTGGTCCTCCAACATCGATGAGCGAAGCAGTATCAACTGCAGTACAATTTCCATCGGAAACAGTCACATAATACACACCGGCATTCAAGCCTGTAGCGGTTGAGCTGTTTTGAGTTGGCACCGTATTCCAATTGTAGGTATAAGAGCCATTGCCACCTGAAACAAAAATGGAAGCGCTTCCATTTGGGCCACAGTTTGCATTAACAACACTCACATTGGTATTTAGAGTTTGAATATGAACATTGAAGCAATTTGCTGCAGCAAGATTTCCACAAGCATCGGCAACAGAACCAGCATTGTTGGTTAAGCAAATTTGATAATCGCCACTTTGAGTTATGGGCGGAGAAACACCAAGAGTAAACGTGTTTTCCATGCTTGCACCAACACCACATGCTGAACCATAAATAGATGTTACGGTATATGGACCACCAGGCCCGGTTATAAGAAAATCGGCTGTTGAAGCTGTATTGCACATTACATTTTCGCTAAAATTGACGGTAATTTGACTCGCACCACAAGTAACAGGCTGATTAAAAGAAATCAGAGCTGGTGGAATATTGTCGAAAATTGAAGCTGTGGACGATGAAAAATTGAGAGTATAGCCATATTGAGTTGAGGAGTAGTTTGAAATGTTCAACACATAAGTTTGACCTGCATAAACAGGAATAACGGCGTTATCGTTTGAAGCAAGAGCATCGCCACAATTTTGAGAATTATTGCCATTTGCGCCAGTGGTTCCAGGCGAAGCCGAAAAATTGCAACTCACCTGCAAAGAAGCATTGGAAAAGATATTTGAACAGTTTGCATTGGTAAGGTTGTAAACGGCCCAATCGTAATCGTCGGAACTATTGCTTGGTGTGATATTAAAAGAAAGATTGCCACTGGTTTGTACAGTAAAAATATACCACACATCATTTTTTTCGCCACTAAGCAAACAGCTTTGTGGGCAACCTTGATCGTTAATTTCGTTTGGATAGTTCCCTGTTCCAGAAAAAGAGTTGGTTTGTGAATAAGTATATTGGCAAACTGGAATAGCGCCAAGACAATCTTGATTGGTAGGAGTTTGCGAAAATCCTGTATAAGCGTTCAAAAGAACAGCCACCAACCAAAACAAATATTTAATTGCAAAATTATTCATATCCTTCTATTGCAAAATTTTCCGATTTCATGAGCAAACCATCTACTTCAACATATTCAATCCCAACAGTAACAAAAAGCTTCCGATGATCGGAAACTTTTACCCCAAGCTTCGTTCTCTCAAAAACAGCTAATTTACCTGGCAAATCAGTTTTTGTGAATGAAAAATACTCTAAAAGTCCATAAGCGTTAAAAAGTCGTTTTATATTCGAAATTTCTTCTTCCGAAAACACTCCCGAGATTGAATATGCCATTTCTAATCGACCTTCATCATCGAGATTTATAGTGTTTTCGGTGGATTCGAAAACCGCAATATATTTAGATTTTTCAGTACTATATTGAGCATTTGTGTTCAATGAGAAAAACAATGCAAAGCAGAAAAAAAACGTAAGTTGATGCATTTGATGTGATTTTTTGCATTAAAGACAGAAAAAAGTCGTTACAAAAACCGAACCCAAATTTATGCCATATTACTTCAAAGTGCTATAATGTTTGTTCCTTTTAATGTAGTATTCATATAGAATACTTTTTTCAAAGACAGTTTTCGGAAGTTCGCTGGAAGCATTGCATGTGTATTTTTTTCGACTCTTTTTAAAATCGGCATGCGCTTTAATCACAGCTTTAGCGTCGGGCAAGTGACCTTGAAACAAAAACAACATCAACGCAACAACATCTAGCCAATATCTTCGGCGCAGAATTTTCCTAAGGTCTTTTTGGGGATAATTCTTATACAACAGCAGTAAATTGTTTCGAAAGTTGAGATATGTTTTTCGAGCCGACGAACGCGGAAGGCTTCCTCCTCCTACATGGAAAACTACACTGCTTGGAACCACAGCCACTTTCCGATTCATATTCCAAAGCCGCCAACACAAATCGATTTCCTCCATGTGAGCAAAAAACGAAGCATCCAATCCACCTGCGTTTTTATAATCGTTGCTGCGAATAAACAAACAAGCACCAGTAGCCCAAAGGACATCAACAACATCGTCGTATTGACCAGAATCGAGTTCTAAAGTGGAAAATATTCGACCGCGACAAAAGGGATATCCATTGATGTCGATAAAACCACCAGAAGCACCCGCATATTCGAACGAAGACTCATGCCCGAGCCAATGAATTTTGGGCTGGCAAGCAGCATAGTTTGGATTGGCATCCATAAAATCGACCAGAGGCTCCAACCAGCCAGCCTTCACTTCCACATCGGAGTTGAGAAGCACAAAATATTCTGCATCAACTTGCGACAAAGCTTGATTGTATCCGCCAGCGAATCCGAAATTCTCAACCAATTGAATAATACGAATTTCGGGAAACTGATTTTTCAGAAAATCGATACTGTCGTCGGTTGAAGCATTGTCGGCCACAATCAATTTCGAATCTTCAATTAGGGATGCAACAACAGATGGCAAGAACTTTTCCAGCCATTTTCTTCCATTCCAGTTTAATATTACAACAGCAGTTTTCAAGATAATTGAATCAGCTACAAATATACTTAGAAATTTTAATGCAATTTGATTTCAAGAAAATTCCGTTTCAGATTTGATTATTTCAACTTTACAAATACAAGGACGTTACATTTTGAAACCATTTACTGTAACAATACTCCATATCAAATTTTCTTTTGCAATGCCTTTTAGTCATTACAAGTATTAAACATTTTTTAATGTTATTTTAAACTTATGTAAAGAAGAATGATGTAAACTGGTTTTGATATTTTTTTAATTATCTTTGTCTATTCACATTATTTTCATACCTTGTAGGCAAATTTCAACATATATCGAATATGAAAGACACAGAGACACACATTATTGGTTATGAGAACTCTATGGAGGGTAAAGAGTTTTTTGCAGTTATATCTCCACTTGATGGACAAACTATGCGCTTTCATTTTTGCAATGCCACCGAGGAAGAAATCAATTACGCTGCACAAAAAGCTTCAATAGCAGCATCGGCATACAGAAACACAAAGCCTAAGAAAAAAGCCAAATTTTTAAATGATATTGCTCAATTGCTAGAGAAAAGATCAGAAGAAATTGTGACAGTTTGTTTTTTAGAAACTGCATTGCCGGAAATGCGCTTGCAAGGAGAACTGGGAAGAACTTGTAATCAATTGCGTATGTTTGCGCAACAAATAATGGCTAAGAATTTTTTAACGGAAATATATGAAGAAGCTCTGCCTGAGCGTGTTCCACAACGTCCAAATTTATTGCGTAAATTAATTGGTATAGGACCAGTTGCAGTTTTTGGGGCTTCTAATTTCCCTTTAGCGTTTTCTGTGGCAGGTGGCGATACTGCTTCAGCACTAGCTGCGGGATGTCCGGTTATTGTTAAAGGGCATCCATTGCACCCGAAAACGTCTCAATTAGTTGGCGAGTGTATTCGCGAAGCGACAATAAAGAATCAATTACCCGATGGCGTTTTTTCACTTTTGCATGGTAAATCCAATCGCGTAGGACAACAATTACTTTTGCATCCAGCCATTAAAGCAGGCGCATTTACGGGTTCACAAAAAGGTGGGCAAGCGTTGTTGCAAATTGTAAATCAACGTAAGACACCTATTCCTTTTTTTGCCGAGATGGGTAGTGTGAACCCTGTTGTAATTATGCGCGATAGCTTGGAAACAAACTTTGCAGAATTGGCAAGTGGAATACTCAATAGCTGCACATTGGGAGTAGGACAGTTTTGTACCAATCCAGGATTGGTAGTAATTGAGAAATCGGAAGTTCAAAATCAGTTTTTAAGTCTTATTCATGATATTGTTGAAAGTTTAGACTCGGGAACTATGCTCTCGGCTGATATTGCTAATAATTATATGGATATGAAGCGCAAAACAGCTGTTCAACATATTGTAAAAATCGTTGGTAAAGCACAGTCTAAAGGAAAATATGCTGAGGGAGTACCATGTGTAATGGCATGCAGGGCTGCCGATCTGATAAAATCGCCCGAAATTGCCGAAGAAATTTTCGGACCTTCGACCATGATTGTTATAGCGGAAGATAAAAATGAGATTTTGCAGGTGCTTGATGTTATTGGCGGACAACTAACCGCTACTTTGTTTTGTGAAAAAGAAAACCTATTGCAACATCAAGATATACTCGATAAAATGGCTGAAATTGCTGGTCGTATTCTTTACAATTCTTATCCAACTGGTGTAGAAGTTGGTTTAGCCATGCAACATGGCGGTCCTTGGCCTGCAAGTAGTGATTCAAGATTTACTTCTGTTGGGGCACAAGCTATATTTAGGTTTTTGCGTCCGGTGGTGTGGCAGGGGTTTTAAACTCACTTACGTTGGCAAATACAATATTCGTAAATTCCTTATATGATTTTATCGAGAAGCTCTTATTGTTAATTATCAAGCAGTTGGTTTGGAAAAGAAAATAATTCCGATTGATTGTTGGATTTAAGCATAATCTGTTAATACTTCCTCAAAAACAGCATTTATATTCTTGATATACAACATATTGCGATGATTATTTTGAAAACATACATCTTTTTCTATTTAGCAATTACTTTTCATCTTTGCATTGCTTGAAAAATAGTTTATAGCCTGAACTCAATTTTATAATTGAATTTTTTCAGATTATAAATTACCCCCAACAGCAAATAATGAAATCGCAAACTATCAATAACATATTTATTCCACTATTTTTATTACTGAACATCGTAATAATCTAGATTCCATTGGCTTTTGCATTTCCGGCAGCCGACGATTATTGTAGCGCTTGGATGATTAACGAGCATGGATTTTATTTATGGATTGATTTTTCTGAAACAAATGGAAGATGGATTTCAAGCTTAGCACAACATGCAAGCGGATTTCTCATAAAGCACACATAATAAAGAATATTATACCCCCTCACAAATTTCCCCTAACTTTGCCCTCCCCATGAAAAACATCTCACTTAAAGAACATATTACCCAAAGTAAAATTGCCGTTGCTGCCAATAAAGCCAAAGGGAATAAGCATGGTCAGCTTCTATCTATGCTCTATTCCGACCCTTTTCACTTTATTGAAGAATTGCTCCAAAATGCTGAAGATGCCATTGCGCGAAGAAAAAATGCTAATGAGCCTGGATTTGTGAAAATTGTCATGAATAATACTAATATCGATTTTCTCCACAATGGCGATCCTTTCGACGAATCCGACTTAATGGCTGTTACTACTTTTGCGTCAACTACCAAAAAAGGACAACCCGAAATAAACCAAATTGGCAAATTCGGAATTGGCTTTCGTTCTGTTTATGGTATTACCGATAATCCTGAAATTCATAGCGGAATACATCATTATAAAATTGTCGATTTCGAAATCCCTGAAAGCGTCCAACCCGAAACACATGTGGGTTTTACAACTATTATTAGGCTGCCTTTCAAAAAGAGTCTTTCGATGCAATTTATCGAAAATTTACAACAGGAGTTACTCGATTTGAATCCCAATTTCCTTTTGTTTTTAAAACAAATTGTGCATGTTGAAATTCTCGCTTCTTCTGGGTCAACTATTCTTTCTGTCTCGGAAGAACAAACTAATGACAATGCTATTATAAAGACCATTTGTGTTGATAGACATGGGGTACGTTCCGAAAATCGATTTTTGCTTTTTCAAAAACGAAGTGGCAAGTTCAACGAAGTTGCATTGGCGTTACCGCTTTCGCACAAAGGCGATTTTTCGGTCTCTGGGAAAAGGAATGTCTCTGTTTTTTTTCCGACTCAGCTTAGCATCGAGCATGATGTGTTGGTTCATGGTCGATTTACCACTACTCCAAATCGAGAAAATATTCCTTTTTCCGCTGTATTAACACCCGAAAACGAAAAGCTACTCGAAGAACTGGCTGTTTTGACTAAAAGCATGCTCCGATCGCTGATGCGCTCTGGCAAATTGACAAGCGACTTCTTTGAGCTTTTTTCGTGGAACGAAACCATGCGCGACCCAGTGTCGGCAACTATTCGCAGAGCATTGGATGCTTTCGTCGGCAGCGAAAAATCTATTTTAGGTCTTAGCGAAAAGTCGTTTTGTGTGTCGGATATTTGTCTTGCCGAAGATGAATTGCTCATGGAGCTTGTTCGCAAAAAGGATATTGCAATTATTTATCATCGTTTCGATTTCATTGCGCCTCAATTGTTGAAAGTCGAGCGTTTTGTGAATTATTTGCGCAAATCGCATAAGTTGCGTTTGGCCGATATCGACTCGTTTGCTTTTCACATTGCGGCTAATCCTCTTTTTCTTCAAAAAAAGACAATTCAATTTTTTCCAGTTTTATATCAACTTTTTTCTTCGCATCACCGATTGTGGGATTTACAGCACAAAGGACGCTACTACAACCTTCGTTTTGCGCCTCTTGTCCCCAATCAACAAAAAAGAATGGTAGCTGCTTTTTTGAGTGATGGTCAACCTGCCATTTTTCTTGGAAAAGCATCAAATAGCATCAATACAGTGCATCCCAACTTAGCTTCCGACCCAAGCAGTCTCAACTTTTTCAGAATGCTTGGAATTCCCGAAATCGCTCATGGCTTATCGGATGCTGAAAAATTGTTTCAGCAATTCAAACATTCTACGGCAAATTCTTGGTGGTTGAAAATGTATCATCTTTATGCAAAAGGCGACGAAACATTGCGTTTACGGATTGTTTCAAAAGTTGGCGAGATCGATTGTGTGCCAGTTGCAATGAATGTTTCGGGCGATAAACAATTCTGCAAACCCTCTAAAGCGTATATTTCGGATACTTTTTTGAAAAAATATTTCACTTTCACTCCAGCTTTGTTTGTTAGTGAAAAACTTTTTCAATACTTTAATGCCAACGGTGTTTCCGCAAGCGAATTATCGCATTTTTTAGAGCAAATGGGCGTAAAAAAGTCGCTGAAAATATTTCCAACTGCTACAACTCTAAACGAAAGTGAACGTGAGCTACTTCGCCAAGAGCAGGAGGTGTTTCCTTTGGTGAAAGAAACAATTCTCGATTATTCAATCGATGGACTCGATTCGTTTTTGGAGCATCCATCGCTGGGGTCGTCGGTTGCTCTCTGGAAAATGCTTGGCGATATTACCGAAGAATTTCGCGATGCACAATATATATACGAATCGTATGTTCGCACCGAAATAGCTTTGTTTACTCCGTACTTTCTCACTTTGCTGAAAAACTTGAATTGGATCTTCAACAGCAATATGCAATTAGCTTGTCCAAATGGGTTCAATTTCGATGAGCTGCATAAATCTTATTCCGAAGTATTCCCAGCCTCGATGTGGTTTTCGGAAAAGCTGGGGATGATTGGTTCTGGAATCAGTACCGACGAAAAGAAAATGCTTGCTTTGTTGCGCCAAAGAGGTATTGGAAGCAAAACATTGACCGAATTGGTTGCCAATCCGCAATCGGAAATCAATTTCGTTGGCTATTTGGAGTCCGATCTCAGCAAAGTAGAATCGAAATCGATGCAGGCTACTGCTTTGCCCGATGCTAATTTGATTGCACAATCGTTGGGTGGGTTGTTTCCAACTGGAAAAAATTGGTACCAGTTTTTACTTGGCAACAAAACAGAATTGTTGCGCAATCATTTGATGAAGTCGGTTTTTGCTGGGTCAAAAACAATTCAAGCTGTGGTTGAAGCACCAGGACTTGTTTGTTTGTACGACAACCAAGTTGCAATGCAATATGTTTTTGCTGCAGTGAGTCCCGATAATGGCGAAGCTGTTTTGGTGTGCCCTGAATGGCGCGTTTTATGGCAACAACGACCAGAACGTAAAGATGTTTCGCTTTTTGTTTACAATATGACCGACCCAATTTGCGTTGAAGTGAAACCATCGCAAATCGCCAACTTTTTGTTCAGCAACATGCTGGTTGTTTTTAATTCGGTAAATGCAAACGACAATGAATTCTGAATTGTTCATCAGTCGATTATCCGAGCTCGATAGCAATTATCGCGACTGTCGCTATTTACTAGCAGTGAGTGGTGGCATTGATAGCATGGCTATGTTTCACTTGTTCAAAAACTCAGGTTTGTCGTTTGCTGTAGCACACTGCAATTTTGGATTGCGGGCCGAAGAAAGCAATCGCGATCAACAATTTGTGCATAATGCAGCAACCGAATTGGGTTACAATTTGTTTGAGAAAGAATTTAACACCAGCCAATTTGCTCAAAGTTCCAAATTGAACATTCAGGAGGCTGCTCGCAAGCTACGATACGATTTTTTTCATGAGATTGCTCTCGAAAATGGCTTCGATTACATTTGCACTGCTCACAACAGAGACGATGTTGCTGAAACGCTGCTTATGGGACTCAATCGGCGTGGAGGATTGTCGGTTTTGGCTGGTATTCGCGAATTAGACCGATTGTTGCTACGTCCATTGCTGGGTTTTTCGCGACACGAAATCGAAGAATATGCGGCTGCCAATATGATTGCCTATGTCGAAGACAGTTCAAACCAAAGCGATAAATACCTGCGAAACAAAATTCGACATCATGTGTTGCCATTAATTGAACAATGGATGCCAGGTTTTTCGGAACGAGCAGCTTCGTCGGTTTCGTTTTTACAGCAAAGTTTTGGTTTTCTCGAGTTTGCGGCCAACGAGGTCTTATTGAAAATGGGTAATCCTGCCGAAGAAGGTGTCGATTTAGCACTATTGCAACAACATGAAATGGCAAATCCGATTTTGATGAGCTTTTTGCTTAAATATGGGTTTCACCACCAAGTTGCACGTGTTGTTTTATCAATCAGCGATTTTTCAAAACCTATTCAATTCTTATCGCCAGATTTTATACTTTATGTCCATCGCGGATTATTGATGTTGCGCCCCAGAGATGCTGATGCCGAAACGAAATTGTGGTATATCGATAGCGACCTCGATACCAGCGATTTGCCTATAAAAATGAAAGCAGAATTCGCCACTGTCGAAAACGCTTCGGAATTGAAATCCGATTCTAACACTGCTTTTTTATGTGCAGATGAAATAATTTTTCCGCTGTTAGTCAGAAAGTGGGAAGCTGGCGAACGCTTTTTCCCTTTTGGGATGAATCATTCAAAAAAAATTGGCGACTTTTTCACCGATCTCAAAATCACTGTCGCCGAGCGACAATCGGCTTTCGTTTTATGTAGCGAAACACATATTGCATGGCTTATTGGCTATCGAATCGATCAACGTTTTGCTATTCAATCATTCCCAGCAAAGGTTTTGAAACTAAAGCTGCTTTGATATATTTCTTATTTTTGCAAATTGAATACATTAAGAAAACTGCACATGAATATTCGTCGTTTGTTTCTTCCGCTAATTGTTTTTTTCGCCTTCAATATCGCCAACGCACAATTGGTTAATCCAGTAAAATGGACAAAACAGGTTGTAAAAGTATCCGACAGCGAAGCCAATATTGTATTAACTGCAACAATGGATGCCACTTGGCATTTGTTTTCGCAGTTTACTCCAGCAGGTGGTGGATTGCCAACCGTTTTCACATTTGCACCGTTGGCAAACTACAAACTCATTGGAAAAGCGTCGGAATATCCTGCTCCCAAAACGGTTTATGAAGAGGTTTTTGGAGTTGACGAAAAACTTTTTGAAGGAAAAGTCACATTCACTCAGCGAATCAAAGTATTAGGCAGCAAAAGCTTTAATATTACAATTGAAATGGAAGGTCAAGCCTGCAACGAAGGCACTTGCGTTCCGCTTGAAGAAACCTTTACCATTCCCGTTGACGGCAGCCAATACAATCAGGAAAAACCGGCAGATACCATTGCAAATGTTTCAGACACTGCATCTTCTGCTCTCAAGAACGACTCAACAAACAATTCCGAAGTGGTTGCTTCGCCCGAAGAAAAAAACGACGATGGAAGCGAATCGCTTTGGAGCTTTTTTTGGTTGGCTTTTATTAGCGGACTTATTGCTATCTTAACTCCATGTGTGTTTCCGATGATTCCTATGACTGTTTCGTTCTTCCTAAAAGATGGAAAAAGTAAAGCAAAATCGAAAATTCAGGCATTTGTTTTTGGGGGATCAATTATTTTTATTTACACTGTTGTTGGAACTGTTTTGGCATTAACTTTAGGAGCCGATTTTGCTAATTTCCTAAGTACTCACTGGATTCCTAATGTGTTTTTCTTTCTCATTTTCATGTTTTTTGCAGCGTCATTTTTCGGAATGTTCGAAATAACTCTTCCAAGCTGGGTGTTGAATAAAACAGATAAGCAAGCTGAGAAAGGTGGCTTCTTTGGTGCCTTTTTTATGGCGTTTACCCTTGTGCTCGTCTCATTTTCATGTACAGGACCACTTGTGGGCTCTATTCTCGTTCTTTCGGCTGGAGGAGAAGTATTGAAACCCGTAATCGGCATGTTTGGGTTTGGGCTTGCATTTGCTTTGCCTTTTGCTCTGTTTGCCTTGTTCCCTTCGTGGATCAACAACATGCCCAAATCGGGTGGATGGCTCAATTCGGTGAAAGTTGTTCTTGGCTTCCTCGAAGTAGCTTTAGGTCTCAAATTCCTAAGTATTGCCGATCAAGTTTATCACTGGAGAATTCTTGACCGAGAAGTATATCTTGCTATTTGGATTGTTGTTTTCTCTATGTTAGGATTCTATTTGCTTGGAAAAATGAAATTCAAACACGATAGCGATGTAAAATACATTGGCGTAGGTCGTCTCGGCTTAGCTATGATCACATTCTCTTTTGTTGTATATATGATTCCGGGGATGTGGGGAGCTCCACTCAAATTTTTATCGGGATATCTTCCTCCACAGCAAACTCTCGATTTCGATATGCAGCGAATTGTTCGCGAATCGAGTGGTGGCAATTTGTCGGTAAATCCCGAAAACGAATTGTGCGAAATTCCTAAATTCGAGGAAATTCTACCAAAACTTCCTCATGGTCTGATTGGATATCACGATTTTGAGCAAGCATTGCAATGTGCCAAAGAACAAAACAAGCCTCTTTTTGTCGATTTCACAGGACATGGCTGCGTGAATTGTCGCGAGATGGAAGCTAATGTATGGAGCGATCCCAAAGTTTTAGAGCGACTTAACAACGACTTTATTGTTGTGGCCTTGTATGTAGATGACAAAACATCGCTTCCAGAGGAAGAATGGGTTACATCTTCGTACGATGGAAATGTGAAAAAAACCATCGGCAAAAAATTCGCAGATCTCCAAATCACAATGTACAACACAAATGCACAACCATTCTATGTCTTACTCGATACAGAAGGCAAGGATATGGTTAAACCACGCGGCTACGATCTCGATGTAGATGCTTTTGTGAAGTGGCTCGATGAAGGCCTCGCCGAATTCGAAAAGCGTAGTAAAAAAGAATAAAAGATCAATTAAAGATCATTTTGAGTGACGACAATGCCAAAACAATAAACAATACTATACGTACAGCATTTGTTCCTCGTTTTATGGCAAAACGAGCTCCACACACTGCTCCAGCAATGCTTCCGGCAGCAAGAACAAGTCCTGGAATCCAATCGACTTGTTTGTTGTGAATAAAAACAACCAACGAAAAAGGCGTGAATACAAACGTGAGAGCTAATTTAATTGCATTGGCTCGTATAAGGTCGTAACCAGCTGTGAGCACAAGGGCAAAAAGAATAAAAATTCCAACTCCTGCTTGAATAAAACCTCCATAAAATCCAATTACAACAAAAATGGCAAAATGAAACCATTTTAATTTTATTTGAGTCTCAATTTCTGTTTTGCGTTTAAATGCATTTGGTTTCCAAATGGTGAGTACTGCAAATAAAAGCATCACATATCCAATAATATTTTGGAGAATGCCGTCAGGAATATCAACAACAACAAACGAACCTGCAATGGCTCCAGGAATTGTAAAGCAAGCCAACAAAGCAGCGTTTTTCAGGTCGAGCATTTTTTGCTTTCTGAACGAAAGTAAGCCAGTTAGGGTTTGAAGCAAAATAGAAATGCGATTGGTGCCATTGGCAACCGGTGCTGGCATTCCTGTAAAAATGAGTATAGGTAATGTCAGAAACGATCCACTTCCGGCAATGGTGTTGATAAACCCAACCACAATTCCTGTAAAAAAGAGCAAAGGATAGTACCACCAAAGCATACTGAACAATTATGGAGGCAAATGTACATTAAATCAAGAAATGAAATCAGAATCCATCGTCTTCCATGCCGCCACCATCGCCGCTGCGTTTCTTCTCTTTCGATTTGTAATCGCCACTAAGTTTCCAAGTGAGTCCTAAAAAGACCATTCGGCCCTCGTGCCTACGCAACATTTCCATTTGATAATCAGCTTCCTCAAAAACAATGTTGAATTTCATGCTGTTGAGCAAATCTTGAACCCGCAACGAAAGAGCCAACTTGCTATTGAAGAAGCTTTTCTTGATTGCTATGTCCGACATGATAAAAGCACCACGTGTTCCTTGACCCGTAAACCTTGGTCCGTTGTAAAAAAAGGAGAGCTGACTTTCCCAACTTTTGGGGAAGCGAAAACTGTTCGAAGTGCGCAACTGCCATCCGTAACTGTCGCCAGTAATGCTGGTTTCAACATTCGAACCATCAATCGACACTTTATACCATTGACCACTCAAGTTCAAATTCCACCATTTGAAAACTTTGGTAGAATAAATCATCTCAAAACCATACGAAGTAGCCGAATTGTAGTTTTCCCACGTCATCAGATATACCGAGTCGTTAATATTCTCGCGATAACGCGTCATCACATCGTTCACTTTTTTGAAGAAAATCGATGGCATAAAAGTGCCTTTGGGCGAATAGTATGCATAGCCAAGCTCAAATGAGTTGATATACTCTGGATTCAAGTACGGATTGCCTGTTCTGATGTTTGGATAAGCACTGTAATCGTAAAATGGATTGAGACTCTCAAAACTTGGTCGGTTGATTCGACGGCTATAAGTAATCTGAATTTCTTGCAATTTAGCCAGCTTGTAACTAACTGCTCCGGTCGGATACCAGCTGTTGTACGATTTGATATTGTTGCTCGAATCGGCTTCGCGTGCGTTGGTATTGGCAAGCTCCAACCTGCTTCCGAGCGAAAAGCCCCATTTCTTAATTTTGGTCGAATAATTTACATACAATGCACCTATTGTTTCATTGAAAAGAAAATGGTTCGATGTAGTGTCGTTGTAATTCCATTCGGATGTTCCAAAAGAATAATCGAAATATCTGCTGTCGGCATCAATCATTCGCAAGGAGCCATCGAAACCTGCTTCCAGTTTGGTGCTATCGTTGAACGGATACACATAGTCTATTTTTCCAGTAAATATTTTATTGGTATTTGGCGTTGCCGTTTTTGTCCAGATGGGTGTTTCGGACGAAATGGTTGAAAAATCTTCTTCGAGAAACGAAAGCCGCGTTAGGCTACTGTCGTTGCTGTTGCCATAGCTGTACGAAAAATCGAATGTAATTTCGTTTTTTGGCTTGCTAAATCGTTTTTTAAGATTGAGCATAGCGTCGTAATTATAACCCGATTCATTTTCGAGGTTGATGTTTTTATAAATGGAGGTATAATCGCCCGTATGATTTTGTGTGTAAGAAATTGCATTTTCGATGCCATTATCGGTCGAACTCCTGTACGATGCCGAACCCGAGAGTATAAGCTTGGGCGAAAAATAGTATTCGCCTCCAATTTTGGTTGAGTACGAAATGTCTTTGCTCGAATTGTCAAAATCTTGATGCAAAAAATAACTGTCAATTAACGAATAGGTAGTTCTATTGCTCCAACCCTCCCCTATTCGCTCGCGATTCGAATAATCGAAGTTTCCAAAAAGAGTCCACTTATCGGTTGAATAACTCAACGCGAAATTGCCATTGTATTTATTTCCAGTGCCTGCATTGAGCGAAAGCAGCGAATTGAGCCCAGATCCCTTTTTCTTTTTTAAAATAATGTTGATAATTCCCGTCATTCCATCGGGGCTGTATTTGGCAGAGGGATTGGTGATAAGCTCAACCGATTCTATCGAGCCAGCTTGAATTTGCTCCAAAGCAGCTCTTCGGTCGGCACCGGTAAGTGTGCTCGGACGACCATCAATAAGAATGGTTACATTTTCGCTTCCACGCATACTTACATTGCCATCTTGATCAACTTCAACGCTGGGAACATCTTTCAATACATCGAGTGCAGTTCCACCAGTTGCAGTTAAATTTTGCGACACATTCACCACTTTTTTATCGATACTGAGTTCAATCATGGGTCTGTCGGCAACAATTTCAACTCCCGAAAGCGAAGTAGCCGAAGGATTAATTAGAATTGTTCCTTGGTCGAAAACTGGTCCTGTTCCTGGCTTCATAAAAACTGGTCCTTTGTTTTTTATAGCATATCCCATAAAATTCACACGCAAAATAAATTTTCCAGGAACCTTCGAGTTGAAACTAAAATAGCCCTTACTGTCGGTGATTGTTCCACCAGCAATAGAAGAATCGCGCAACGACACCAAAGCCACCGTAGCATATTCAACTGGTTTTCCACTTACCGAATCGAGAACAATGCCTGTAATTTGAAAATTAACTTCGGGCATACCATTGCCACTACCTGGCTGAGCGAATAAAATCGAAGAAAATGCCATCATGGCAAACAATACAATAACCGAAATTCGTTTCATAAAAAAGACAATTTTCGCGTTTTGACAAAAATATTTCAGCGTTCTTGCGCCAGTTTGCAAAATTATTGAAAATACCAACGAATACGGAAAAATAGAGGACTTGCAAAGCAATTTAACCGACTTTTTAATAAACTA
>DYON01000306.1 GCA_020720525.1 Acetofilamentum sp. | reverse complement strand
TGATCGCCATCAGGATGACGAAAAGCGGGTTTAGAGTATATTTTTACCACTTGATACGTCCGATGACTCGGAACGTGCGGGAGCGGATTTTTAAAAATAAATTTTACTTCAGTAATTCTTTATCCTTTTTGAAAATCGATTTCACTTCAATGGGTACCTCTTTTTGTTTTAGAAGCAGAAGCAATTCTTTTCTTTTTTTTAATTTATAGTGAGTAAAAGAAAATGAAGAGAAAAGTACTTTCGGAGATATGTTATTCTTTCCTTTGAAAATGAGAACAATCCAAGCTCTATTGCCTTTTCCTCCCATATTCATATATTTAGCAACTAAAACATCAGAATAAGCATACACTTTCTTTTTTTTCTTGAAACAAAACAAATACACCACTGCAAAGAAATCTTCATAGAAGTAGTACTTATTGACAAATAAAAAAATGGGAACATAGAGTAAAATAATTAAAACAATAAGAGATAATAAACTAATGTAATAATCATCAAACCCGACTCTGATTATTGAAAACAGAATCCCATAGAGAAGTATAAATGAGACAAACTCACTATAATTCAATTGACTTTTGGCTAAAGGTTTCATTCTGGCACTCCATTTTTCAACTTGCGCAAAACTATAAATATTGCTTATTTCTCTTTAAGCTCTTTCAATTTTGCATCCCATGCTTCGTAATCGATTGGCCGAATAAGGTGTTTTTCGCCAACTTTGGTGGTGATTCGAATATCGGGATCAAGAAGGTCTAACCGCTTATTTTTCAACCACTTATTGTCATATTCAAAACTAAACGACTTTCTCCCTTTGCCTTGATGCGCAGACAAAACACCAATAAGAACAGGTTCTGGCATCCCCATCCAATGAGCAAAAACAAAAATACCCTTTTTATCTGTCGGCATAATTACTTTTTACTTAGAAGCTCAATATCGCTGAGTTTTCTTCCCAATTCGTCGTCGGCAGCAAGTTTCAAAAAATCGTCTTGCAAACCCAATACTCTTAAAACATTAAAAACAGCACCAAGCGAAACTCCTGGATTTCCCTTCTCGATCAGATAAAGAGTGTTTCGCGAAACATCGGCACGTTCGGCTACCTGAATTGTTGTAAGCTTACGACGCTTGCGGGCGAGCTTGATATTTTCGCCAAAAACTTCAAGTATCTTCAAATGAGTTGGAGATACAATTTGCTTTTTTGAGTTCATTTTGTACTATATTCTGTGCAAATATAGCACTTTTGTTTTAAATATAATACATTTCAATTTCTTAATCAATTACTTTTCCGTCCGAAGTGGCTTTAAGAGATACTCCAACCCGTTCAGTTGAATTTCGTACATCGTCTCGAGCATCATTCCCAACTTGCCTTTTGGAAAACCTTGCTGTTTGAACCAAACCAAATACGATTCGGGCAAATCGGCAACCATGCGCCCTTTGTATTTGCCAAAAGGCATAGGCGTATTTACAATATCGAGAAGTACAGAATTATCGGTCATTTTTTCAATTTACTTTCCAATGCAAAAACGGCTAAACACAGAACCCAGAACATCTTCGTTGCTCACTTCGCCAGTAACCAAGCCAATATGATGCAATGCTTGATGCAGAAACGATGCAGTGAGGTCTTGCGGCAAACCACCTTCGATATGCTGAACCGCCTGCGAAAGCAAACTCGAAATAGTGAGAAAAGCATCGTAGTGCCTCACATTGGTGAGAACAATATCGGGAGTATTTTCGGATATTTGAACCGCATCGGTGAGTTTTTGCATAAGCTCTTCGATGTTCTCGTTTCGCTTGGCCGAAAGAAAAACCAAATCGTGGTCGAGCAATTCGCGCAAATGTTTGGGTGCATTCACCAGCAAATCGATTTTGTTGATAACAACAATCAGCTTTTTGTCGGCGAAATCTGCAACTTGACTTTTGAGCGATTCTATTCCCGACAAAATGCGGTCGTTTTCGCAATCGGCAGCATCGAACAGCAGCAAAATAATGGATGCTTCGGAAGCTTTCACTAAGGTGCGCTCAACTCCAGCCGATTCAATAAGGTCGCTTGTGTTGCGCAATCCAGCTGTATCGATAAAACGATAAGTAATATTTCCAACATTGAAGTTGTCTTCGATAAAATCGCGCGTAGTTCCTGGAATTTCGCTCACAATCGAGCGTTCTTCGTTCAAAATGCGATTGAGCAAAGTCGATTTTCCAACATTGGGTTCACCAATGATAGCAACAGGAATTCCATGTTTAAGCACATTGCCTGCTTTGAACGATTCGCTCAGCAATACCACTTCGTTTTGCAGTGCTTTGCAGGTTTCGAGCAAACGACTGCGGTCGGCAAACTGAACATCTTCTTCCGAAAAATCGATTTCGAGTTCAAGCAAAGCAGTGAGGTCGATAAGTTGCTGCCGAAGCTCGCGCAAACGAGCCGAGAAATCGCCACGCATTTGTTTTACAGCCAATGCATGTGCCATTGGGTTGCGGCTACGAATGAGATCATCTACACCTTCGGCTTGCATCAGATCGAGTTTGCCATTTACAAAAGCTCGAAGCGAAAATTCGCCCGGAGCAGCCATGCGTGCACCATTTTCTGCAAGAATTTGCAACAACCTATTTTGGATGAATTGCGAACCATGACAATAAATCTCGGCTGCATCTTCGCCAGTATATGAAGCTGGACTTTTAAAAAATAGCACAACCACATCGTCGAGAATTTTGCCATTCGTTGAAATTTCTCCGTAATATGCACGACGTGCTTCGGGATACTGTTCCGATTTTGTTCGAGAAACAAAAATGTTGTTGAGCACGCTATGCGTTTGAGGGCCACTTATGCGAACAACAGCAATTGCGCCTGTTCCCGGAGGGCTTGCAATGGCACAAATAGTTTGCGACAGGTCTGGAATCATTGTCTCACAATTTTATTGTTGCAAAGATAGGGTTTGAGCGGAATATGATTAAATAAAAAATTCTTTGCTCTTTACTCCTTATAAGTCGTTGCAACGCATCTACATAGTCCTCTCTTTCATAAGACGCAATAAATTGCGT
>DYON01000305.1 GCA_020720525.1 Acetofilamentum sp. | reverse complement strand
CAATAGCGTTTACATTGCTGATTATCAATATATTGAAATTTCAGGCTGAATTGCTGTAGGTTGCAAAACCAACTTTCTCTTATCAGAAAAATCATTATTTTTGGAGCTTACAATTGTGTAATATGGAAGTAACCCGAATATTCGATCTTCTCGATCGCTTCGAAAGCAATTTCGATAAAGCAGTTCTTTTTGGTGGAAAAGTAGATGGTTTGTGGCAACGCTACAGCACCAAAGATTATATAGAATCGGCCACCGATATAAGCTATGGCCTTATGAAACTTGGAATTGTGCCTGGCGATACCATCATTTCCATTACAAATAACCGCCCCGAATGGAATTTTTTAGACATGGGCATCATGATGTGCGGTGCTATACATATTCCTGTATATCCCAATATCAGCACCGACGATTACAAATTTATTTTTAATCATTCGGGTGCCAAAGTGGTTTTTGTGTCGGGCGAAGAATTGTATGCCCGCATAAAAGAAGTTTTGCCGCATTGCAAGTCAATCGAAAAACTTTATACTTTCCGAAACTTACATGGCATTGAGCATTTAAAAGAGCTTATCGATTTGGGGAGCAAAAACCGACAACCCGAAAAGCTCAAAGTTCTGAAAGACCGAATTAACCCCAACGATGTTGCAACCATTATTTACACAAGCGGTACAACTGGCACTCCAAAAGGAGTAATGCTTACTCACAAAAATTTATTGAGCAACATCGAAGCCATTTACACCATTCCTCCATTAAATTCGGAGCTGGTTGCATTAAGTTTTTTGCCATTATGTCATGTTTTGGAGCGTATTGTGAACTACATGTACCAGTACAATGGTTACACAGTTTATTATGTCGATAATATTGCAACAGTTTCCGATGCCATTCGCGAAACAAATCCATTTATTATTTGCACTGTTCCTCGTTTGCTCGAAAGTATTCACGACAAAATCATGGCCACAGGCCGCAAACTTAGCGGAATAAAACGAATGTTTTTCTACTGGGCCATCAATCTGGGCTATCGCTACAAAATTGAAGGAAACAACCCTTGGTACCGTTTTCAGTTGTGGATTGTGCGGAAATTGGTCTTTGAAAAGTGGAAAGATGCGCTTGGAGGCCAGCTCGACATTATTGTGAGTGGAGGAGCAGCTTTGCAAGAACGACTTGCTCGCATTTTTTGGGCTGCTGGCTTCAGAGTGATTGAAGGTTATGGTCTCACCGAAACCAGCCCTGTGATTACAGTCAACAATTTTTCGCCTGGTGCCATCGAGTTTGGAACTGTTGGTCCAACCTTATTTAATACCGAAATTCGCATTGCCGACGATGGCGAAATACTGTGCAAAGGTACCAATGTGATGAAAGGCTATTTCAAAGACGAAGAACAAACCAAGCAGATGTTTACCCACGACAATTGGTTCAAAACCGGAGATATTGGAATTATTACAGCCAAAGGGCATCTGAAAATAACCGACCGGAAGAAGGAAATATTCAAAACGGCATCGGGAAAATACGTTGCGCCACAGGTAATCGAAAACAAACTGAAGGAATCGCCTTTTATTGAGCAGGCTATTGTTGTTGGCGATAATCAGAAATATCCGGCAGCCATTGTTTCGCTCAACTTTTTTCACATCAAAACTTGGTGCGAAGCCAAAAAGTTCCCTTTTACTAGCAATCACGAAGCGGTAAACAATCCTGTTGTTCGTAAACGCATTGCAAAAGAAATCGAAAAAGTGAATGCTACTTTGGGCGAGCACGAACGGATAGTGAAATTTGAACTTACCGACAATGCTTGGTCGGTCGAAACGGGCGAATTAACTCCAACATTAAAACTCAAACGCAAAATAATTTGCGAAAAATACAGTTCTTTAATTGAGAAATTATTTTAATCTACAAAATATGAAAAAAATCCAACTGTTTTTGGCAATTCTTCCTTTGTTTATGTTGTTTTCGTGTGGTTCCGATTCCGAAAATAAACTTATCACAAGCAGAATAGAATACGATGTTCAAGTGAACAACTACGATAAAATGGATGGTTGGATGAATAATATGGGGACCGAAGAACGAACATCGTTTATTGGATTTCTTTTCGATCAGCTGAACGAGAAAAAAGCCGTCGATTCGTTGGGCAATACTGCGAGCAACGACTATGCTATGCAAATAATCAGGTCGTTTCATCCCGAGCTCGATAGCAGCCTCAACAATGCGTATCAGTTAATCGAAAATGAGACTGTGGTTGTCGATAAGCTTCGTTTTCGTGAGAAATGGGAATTCAATGCCGAGACATACCAGTTGGTAAAAACGGTTTTGGCTGTTGCGCCCATCATCGAAAAAATCGATACAAATGGTTCTATTGTTGGTGCCGAGCCGCTTTTTTGGGTGAATTGCGATTCGACATTAGAAGATGGTCAATTTGTGATGCTCACCGAAAATATTATTACCGATGCCATCATTCAGAATACACTCGACCCCATTCTTGCCATAGAACCCAATCCCAAATCGTATTTCAGCAACGTTTCCGAAGCTGGGCGCGTTGCGTATTTCGATGCCTTGCTCAAAGCTGCTACCGAAAAAAAAGTTGTTGCCTACGATTATTTTTTCAATACGCTCCCCGAAGCTGAATTGCAAAAGCTTAAAGGTTTTACCGATACAGTCATTTCGTACGACGACAACAACAACGAAGTGAAAACGCTGGTGAAAAACGAAGTTACTGCTAAAGAATTTGGACGTTTGAAATTCGGCGAAAAATGGGAATACACCAAAGCTCCGTTCACTTTTCGCAAAACGGTAATGGCTGTAAATCCTTCAATCTACATGTTCGATAGCTGTTATGGCGTTTTGCGCGGATTTAAACCATTGTTTTGGGTGATTTTCGACCAAGAATATCTCAAACTCATGCAATCGAAAAACCCTGCTTGATGGTTTTTGTTTCAGTTTGAACTTTGTTATTTGGAACAATTCTCTTTTTTGTCAGACTTTAATTACTGTAGATAGAAAATTTCATTTTTTCTTGCATAATTAAAAAGTAATCACTATATTTGTCCA
>DYON01000018.1 GCA_020720525.1 Acetofilamentum sp. | reverse complement strand
TAAATCGAAAATCGCCCGTAAATTTCAAGAACCTATTTACGGATTCGACAAGCACTTGGAAAAGAAAAAGTATCCTCCCGGACAACACGGGCAAACCAAGCGTAGAAGAAAAGTTTCTGAATACGGAGTGCAGCTGATGGAAAAGCAGAAAGCCAAATATACCTATGGTGTTTTGGAACGTCAGTTTAAAAAATTGTTTAACCTTGCTAGCGCCAAAAAAGGTGTTACAGGTGAAAACCTTTTGCAACTTATCGAATCGCGTCTTGATAACGTGGTTTATCGTTTAGGAATTTCCCCAACTCGTAGTGGAGCTCGCCAGTTGGTAAGCCACAAACATGTTGAAGTTAATGGTGCAGTTGTAAATGTTCCCTCATTCCTCCTTCGCCCTGGCGATGTAGTGATGGTTCGTGAGAAAAGTAAAAACCTTGAAGTTGTTACTGAATCGCTCGTAGGACATAGCAACCAGTACAGTTGGCTCGAATGGGATGGTTCGAAAATGGAAGGAAAATTCCTGAATTATCCCGAACGCGAAGCAATCCCTGAAAACATCAAGGAACAGCTTATCGTTGAATTGTACAGCAAATAAAAACCTTTAATAGTTACTATGGCCATTTTAAGTTTTCAAAAACCGGATAAAGTTGTTCAAATAGAGTCCGACGATCGCAAGGGCGTATTTGAATTTAGACCCCTTGAGCCAGGATACGGCATCACCATTGGCAACTCGTTGCGCCGTATTTTGCTTTCATCGCTCGAAGGGTTCGCTATCACGGGTGTGAAATTCGACGGCGTACTTCACGAATTCTCCACCATCGAAGGTGTTGTAGAAGACGTAGTTGATATTGTCCTAAATATGAAACAGGTTTGTCTTAAACGTCAAATCGATGAACTTAATTCAGAACATGTGAATGCCGTCTTTCAAGGACAAGAAGTTGTTACTGCCGGCGATCTGAATAAATTCCTATCAGGTTTTCAGGTGCTAAATCCCGAATTGGTGATTTGTCATCTCGACCCCACTGTGAAGCTGAGTTTCGAACTCAATATTGAGCGCGGACGTGGTTATGTGGCTGCCGAAGACCTTAAACCAGCTGCCGAAAATATTGGATACGTTTCAATGGATGCAATCTTTACGCCCATTCGCAACGTAAACTATGATATTGAAAATTATCGCGTTGAGCAAAAAACCGACTATGAGAAACTCATTCTTACCATTGAAACAGATGGTTCGATTGTGCCAAAAGATGCTTTAAAAGAAGCTTCTTCTATTCTAATTCAGCATTTTGTGCTCTTCTCGGATGAAAAAATCGATATAGAGACTACAGAAAAAACTGTTGTTGACGATTTCGATGAAGATTATCTACACATGCGCCATTTATTGAAAACAAAACTTTCAGACATGGATCTTAGCGTTAGGGCTCTAAACTGTCTTAAAGCTGCGGATGTAGAAACTCTTGGCGAATTGGTATCGTATAACAAAAATGATTTGTTGAAATTTAGAAATTTTGGAAAAAAATCGCTTGCTGAACTCGAAGAGCTAGTGAAATCGAAAAATCAGCATTTCGGAATGAACGTTGCAAAATATAAACTCGATAAGGATTAATTGAGATGAGACACAAGAACGCTTTCAATAAATTAGGCCGCAAAACAGCTCACCGTGCAGCTATGTTGTCGAACATGGCCTGCTCGCTTATTATGCATAAGCGCATAAATACTACTCTGCAAAAAGCAAAAGCTCTGCGCGGTTTCGTTGAACCTGTTATCACACTTTCGAAAGATGATACAATGAACAACCGCCGTCTTGCTTTCAAATATTTGCAAGATAAAGAAGCTGTAAAAGAATTGTTTCGCGAAATTTCGAATAAGGTTGCCGACCGCCCAGGTGGTTACACCCGAATTCTGAAAACCGCTCCTCGACTTGGCGATAATGCCGATATGTGCATGATGGAATTGGTTGACTACAACGATAACTTGTTGTCGTCCAACGCTAATGCTAAGAAAATTACTGGACGCACTCGTCGTTCGCGCGTTAAAGGTACTGCCGAAGATGCTGCTCCTGTTGCTAAAACCAAAGAAGTGGTTGCTCCTGTGGTCGATGAAGCTCCAATTGTTGAAGAAACTCTAGAAGTTCAGGTCGAAGATGCAACTGCTACCGAAGTAGAAGAAGCTCCCCAGGAACCTGCTGCCGATGAAGATTCGACTAAAGGCGAAGAGGAAAAATAATTTCCGATAAACGGAATTTTTTATACTTTTGAACAGGATATGCGAATATCCTGTTTTTTTTGTCCACTTAAATATTAAAATATGAGCACTATAGCAAATGTGTATGCACGGCAGATTCTCGACTCGCGCGGAAATCCAACTCTTGAAGTTGAAATGGTTACCTCAAACGGCAATTTCTCGCGAGCTTCTGTTCCTTCTGGAGCATCGACAGGAGTTCACGAAGCTCACGAGCTTCGCGACGGCGACAAGAAGATGTATGGCGGAAAAAGCGTCCTCAAAGCTGTTAATAACGTAAATAAAATTATTGGACCCGAGCTTGTTGGAATGGAAGTTGCCGATCAAAATCTGATTGATCAAACCATGATTCATCTCGATGGTACTGAAAACAAATCGAATCTTGGCGCAAACGCAATTTTAGGTGCTTCGCTCGCGGCTGCTCATGCTGCTGCTGCCGATACCAATCAACTTTTGTTTCGCTATCTTGGTGGAGTAAATGCCAACACTCTTCCAATTCCTATGATGAATATAATCAATGGTGGCGCGCATGCCGATAACAGCATCGATTTTCAGGAATTTATGATTATGCCAGTGAATGCCGAAAGCTTTGCGCAGGCTATTCGCATGGGAACCGAAGTGTTTCATTCGCTCAAAGAAGTGCTGAAAAAGCGCAAATTGTCAACTTCTGTTGGCGATGAAGGTGGTTTTGCTCCCAATCTTAAATCGAACGAAGAAGCCTTGAAAGTAATTGTTGAAGCTATCGAAAAAGCCAAATACAAGCCAGGCGAGGATATTGCTATTGCATTGGATGTTGCAGCTAGCGAATTTTATGTTGCTTCCGAAAAGAAATACCATTTCAAGAAGTCGTCGGGCGATAAACTTACATCTGCCGAAATGGTCGATTTTTTTGCCGATTGGACAAAGCGCTACCCAATTATTAGCATCGAAGATGGTATGGACGAAGACGATTGGGCTGGTTGGTCGAAACTTACCGAAAAATTGGGTGAAAATATTCAACTTGTTGGCGACGACTTGTTTGTAACCAATGTTGAACGTTTGTCGAAAGGTATCGAAGAAGGTGTTGGCAATTCAATCTTAATTAAACTGAATCAGATTGGTACCGTTTCCGAAACTATTCAGGCTATCAATATGGCACATCGCTATGGATATACTTCTATTATTAGCCACAGAAGTGGTGAAACCGAAGATACAACCATTGCCGATTTGGCTGTTGCGATGAATTCGGGTCTGATTAAAACTGGAAGTGCTTGCCGTAGCGAACGAATTGCAAAATACAATCAACTCATGCGTATCGAAGATATGTTGGGCGCAACATCCTATTATCTTGGAACCGACTTTGCCTTCTATCCTTACTAATTTCGTTTATTAAATTGTTTATATGTCATTAATCAGGGAATTTGAAAAAAGTGGCAATCGCTTTTTCAAATACAGGAGTTTTATTCCTGTTGTTTTGTATGTTTTTGCAGTGCTGGCTATTTGGCTCGATACCGACGAACTCGTTTCGTTCCGCGAATATTGGTGGAGTCTAATTTGCCTTGGGGTTTCTGCCATTGGTATGCTTATTCGTGCGGTGGCAATAGGTTTTGCTCCACGTGGTACTTCGGGACGAAATACAGAAAGCCAAGTTGCCGATTCGCTAAATACAACTGGAATTTACTCGGTTGTGCGACATCCGCTTTACCTCGGCAATTTTCTCATGTGGCTCGGTTTGATTATCTATGTTGGCAGTGTTGAGTTTATTATCTTCGGAGTGTTCTTTTTCTGGGTCTATTACGAGCGAATTATGTTTGCCGAAGAAATGTTTATTGGCAAGAAATTCGGTGCCGCATTCGACGATTGGGCAGCCAAAACACCAGCATTCTTTCCCAAACTAACAGGATATATCAAAATAGGGCGCAAATTCAATCTAAAGAGTGTTATTCGCCGCGAATACCATGGCTTTTATGCAACCGTGTTTTCGTTTGCCCTAATTAATTTTCTAAAGCATCTTTTTTACACGGCTGAACCTTTTATAGATATAGAATGGATGATTGGACTTGCCGTTGGCACATTCATATACCTTTTCACTCGATTTGTGGTGAAAGCCACTCGATGGCTCGACGCAAAACCGAAAAACTAAAGAAACGCCTTTTAGCGACTACGGGTTTGTTGTTTTAGAATGCTATAGCTATATTAAAATGTAAGACTTTTTATTTGTCTTTCTGCGCTATTTCGTCGAAAGCAAGTTCGAAGCGAAGTTTGTGTTGCGATTCTTCTTGAGCTAAAATATCAAAAATTGAGCGAAGCAACGGATCGGTCATTCGAACCGATAAGTCGCTGTACAAGCGGTATGCAATTTTTTCGATTTCCATCGCAAATCGGAGTCCATCTTTGATATTATCGGCTGAGCATGGATCTTGTTGTAGCAAGTAGTTTTCGGGCAACAAATCGGCAACCGAAGATGGAGTAAAGCTAATCTGGCCACTTTTTAACAGATTTTCTAGTCGTCTTTTATGGGTTTTCTCCTCCTCGGCAAAACGATCAAAAATTTCTGAAAGCGATTTGCAAAATTCTTTTTCGCGGCAAAACTCAAAAACACGAATCATTTGATCTTCGAGTTCGATTGCAAAAAGCAACACATCTTTTGGAGTTGAAAAAACACTCATTATTGTATTTTTTAAGTTCCAGACTGATTAAAATCGCTGAAATATTTCATAAACTGCGCTCTTTCGTATAAGTTGGGCTTGGAAATATTTTTCTGGCTCAATAAACCGCGAAAACCATCAAGCGACTCGTAGCCGTTTTCCTGCATCCACAATTGTATGTCGGTTAGCATCGATTTTACTATATCGATCTCGTGTTTGTATAGCACCGAAGCAATTTGCACAACATCGGCTCCCGACAGAATACTTTTCAAAACAGCATTGCCATCGTGAATACCTCCACTAGCCGAAAGTTGCGATTTCACTTTGCCCGATAGCACACCAATCCAGCGCATGACTTGCGAAAAGTCGGTAGGAGAGCTAAGCGATCCAGCGCTTACCACTTTCAAATTCTTCAGGTCGATATCGGGATTGAAAAATCGATTGAAAAGCACAAGCGAATCGACTTTTTCGCTCAACTCAACCATGAAAGCGGCCATATCGGTGAAGTAGTAGTGCAATTTTACTGATAGAGGCAATTTTGTGTTTTTGCGCACTCCATCAACAACATTGTGATACAATTGTCGTATCTCCGATTCGGATTGGCTTGGGTTTGAGGGCATTGCAAAAATATTGAGTTCAATTGCATCGGCACCTGCTTTTTCGACTTCGGACGTAAAGCTCATCCATTCACTTGCTGTTGAGCAATTGATTGAAGCAATCACCGGAATCGATACACGTTTTTTAGCATCCGAAATCAAACTTAAGTGATTTCGTACTTCGTGCTGCTTTGTATAAAAAGCAATGTAATCTTCGTTGTAGGAATAAGTTCCAAACATGTTGTTTAGCCTCATGGAATCAGTTTCCATCAGAATTTGCTCTTCGAAAAGCGATTTTAAAACAACAGCTCCCACACCTGCATTGGCCAATTTCTCGATTGAATCGGGAGTAGAGGTGAAATCGCTACTCGAAGCAATTATTGGCGATGGCAACGAAAGCCCCATGTATTTTACAGCAATGTTTGTATTGATATTCATAGTGTTTTCTATTTATTCAGCAACAAATCAATTCCTTTAGCAGCTTTGTGTCCATTGGCCACGCCATGAATCACATCGGGACCTTCAATAATATCGCCTCCCATAAACAACCATTCGAGCGATGACTGATAGGTGTGCGGATCAACCTTAATACGACCGCGAGGATCTTTTTCTAGTTTTTCCATGTAAGAGGCTGGAATAAATCCAAGGTCGGCACCTTGCCCAATTGATTCGACAACCATGTCGGCTTCGAAAAAGTTGGTGTCGGCTTCGTCGAACGAAGGATTAAAGCGCCCAGTTTCGTCGAACACACTAAGGCAGCGTACCACTTTAAGACCTTTTACGGTATTGTTTTCAACAACAATTTCGCGAGGACCCCAACCAGGGTTGATAACTGCATTTTCTTCGCGAGCTTCAACAATTTCTTCGCGATCTGCGGGCATTTTATCTTCCGATTCGAGGGCTGTGGCAATCACATTTACTTTACCGTATTTAATTTTTTGCAAGCGAGCCATCGAGCGGGTAATATCCATTGCAACATTTCCACCACCAATAACAACAACCTTTTCGGCAACCTCAATGGGTTCTCCAAGCGTGATTTTTCGGAGCAAATCTATTGCTTGAAATACCATTGCGTGGTCGGAGCCTGGTACTCGTGTACTGCGGCCACTGTGGAGGCCTGTAGCCACATACACTGCATTGAAATCTTGTTCCAGTTTTTCGAAGGCAATATCCTTTCCAATTTCTGTATTGTATTTTATATCAACGCCTTGTGCGAGAATGTAATCAACATCTTTATCTATTTGGTCGTATGGCAAACGGTATTCGGGAATTCCATAACGCATCATACCACCAGCTGCAATCAATTTTTCGAAAATGGTTACAGAATATCCAAGTTGACGCAGATAGTAAGCAGCACTGAGTCCAGCAGGACCAGCGCCAACAATGGCTACTTTTTTCCCGTTTTGTTCAACCGAATCTTGCCTTAACACTTCGGCATATTTGCTCGTAGGAACTTGGTCGGCAATATATCGTTTGAGCCAGCGAATAGAAATGGGCTCGCCCCTGTGCCCAAGCGAACATACTGTTTCGCATTTATGGGTGCAAATGCGACCACAAATTTCGGGAAGAGGATTTGTTTCGTACATAATTCTCAAACCTTCTTCAACATCCTTGTTTCGAATAGCTTTGATGTATTCGGGAATTCCCATGTGAGCAGGACAAGTAGCAGTACAAATGCCACATTCAACACATCGGTCGGCTTCGAGCAATGCTTCTTCGTCGGAATATCCTTTAACGATTTCGATAAAAGAATGATCGCGATCTTCGGGATGAAGTTCTTGCATGTGAGGCCTTTCGAGTGGATAATAAGAGAAGTTGCCTTCTGGTTTTTTCCACCCCTTCTCATTTTCATCCCAAGGTTTTTTATCAACGCCAGGGATATATTTCATTTCTTCGGGATCTTCAGCCACCCATGTATATTCATTGGAAAGGGAAAGCGAATTGGTTGTACACACATCAACACAAAGTCCGCACCAGCAACAACGTCCATAATCGACCATGGGGCGAAGTCCACTATCGCCATTTTTGGTTTCAACAGAATCGACAGGAATCATTACGATGGCTTCATTTTCGCAAATCGATTCGCAGGTTCCGCAACCAATACATTCGTTGACATTATTTTTATGAAAACCACGATAACGTGGGGCAGCTTCCCTCATTGGATTTTTCAAGGTTACTGGCTCTTTGAAGAAATTTCCCCAAGCCTTAAACGGTATCAGTACATCTTTGAAACTCATAGTTTAGATTTTATCATCAATGAATTTAACGTTCAATTTCGGGAGGGCATGTTTGTAGAGAAACCATAACAGCCGCCACATCAGCAATATTTACACCAACAAGCAAGTCTTCTAACACACAAATTGCATGGGTATAAGAAACGCCTCGAAGATTAACCCTTCGGGGTTTATTCGTTCCATCTGTTACAACGTACATTCCATATTCTCCACGTGAAGATTCGGAGCGCACATACGTTTCGCCTTTAGGGGCAGTCCAGTGCAGAACATTTGGTGTTTGTGCTTTAAAATCGCCTTTTTCCGGCATTTTCCGCATTATTTGTCTAATTAAATCTACGGTGGTTAAAATATCGAACCAACGTACTTTTGCTCGATTATAGATATCTGAATATTCCATAACCTTAGGTTCAAAATCGAGCTGGTCATAAATTAAATAGGGAAATGATTTTCTTACGTCTCTATTAAAACCAGCAGATCGAGCAACAAAACCTGTAATACCATAATTGTCTATCCACGAAGGATCAATAACAGCGGTGTCAACAGCTCTTTTTTTGAAAACAACGTTGTTAAAAATCAAATCATCAATTCGATGAGCAAAAGATTCAATTTCCTTGAGGTTTTCTTCCATTCGAGTTTTAAAACCATCAGGAAGCAATCCACGCACACCACCAGGAGTCATAAACATGTGATAAACACGTCCGCCTGTAAGTTCTTCAAAGCGGTCGAGAATAAGTTCGCGCATATAAACACCCCATTGCACCCCAAGACCTAATCCAAAAGTACCAGCTTGCCCTGGAACAACCCTTACCAAAGATTGTAAGCGAGCCATTTCAAGAATAAGAGTACGAATCCATTTGGCCATTTCGGGAATTTCGACATTAGACAATTCTTCGATAGCTGTACAATAAACATACTCGTTCGAATCGGGTTCGGCAACACACATCCGAATACTGGTTTGCATGCCTTGAATGAAAAGCCTTCGTTCAATTAATTTTTCGAACCCACGATGCAGATAACCAACGTGAGTTTTAGCCTCAACAATTTCATCGCCCGCCAAAGTCAATTCGACAGACATATTTCCTGTAACGCCAGGATGATTTGGTCCCTGCCAAAGTTTTACAAACTTATGAGAGTCTAAGTCTATTTGCATTTTACCATCAGCGTCACGCTGTGGATATTTGCTTCTATCGGCTTTTAAATTTAAAAAACTCATATTATCACCTCCTTATTATTCGCCTGTTTATTCATCTGGATACAATTTAGACTTCATGTATTGGGCAGGATCATTAGATTGTGGTCTTTCCCGCGGAAAGAATGTCTCTTCCGAATATTTTTTGGTATCGAAATCGCGACGCATAGGAGGAATATTATCCCAGCCTTCCAAAATAAATGATTCATCAACGCGAGGGCTGCCAGGAAAATCTATGCCATACATTTCTTTCAATTCGCGCTGATATGTAGCCACTTGTTTCCATAGATAATGAGCAGATTCCATAGTCGCAGAATCTCGATTAATAAAGCAGCGTATTCCAACATCAATTTTCTCTGTGGGATTATTAAGTACGTATGTTAATTGAAATTGATTGTCTTCAATCCAATCAACACAAGACAACATCACAAAAAGCGAAAAAGATTCTCTATCTCTAAGATGAGTAATTAAATGAATTGTATTTTCCATCGGAGTTGTAACAAATGCCAGGTTAGGTCTTTGATGCACCACATCAGAAATAGAAAATAATTTTGCAAGCCTATCAATCAGTGTATTCATGCTTTTCTGTTTTAAGTTGTGAAATATTACCAATTATAATCTGGCATATTCCAGTCTTTAATGATTTTTTTCTGATTAGCTTTATACCAATCAAAGTCTTTTACGTACTTGTTGCCATTTTCGGCTTTACCTTCTCTAATAAGACTTTTCAACTTATTAAAACCAGCAAGTAATGCTTCTGGTCGCGGCATACAGCCAGCCACATAAACATCAACTGGAATATAATGGTCTAATCTGTTGATGGTATTATAGCTATCGAAATACATGCCGCCGTTAATGGTGCAACTACCAAGCGCTAGCACGTATTTGGGATTTTGCATTTGCTCGTAAGAACGAACCACCCTTTTTAACGTTTTAATAGACAAATACCCTGATATTATAAAAACGTTTGACTGACGCGGTGTAGCGCGGCTTTGAACCCCAAATCGAAAAGCGTCGAAACGAGGAGTCATCAATGGTGGAATTTCAATACTACCACAACCAGTTCCAAATCCAAGTACCCATAACGATTCGGATCGAGCCCAATTCAGAAATTTTTCTACAACTGGAATACTAACTGGCTCATATACTTTTGGGCGGGCATCGAGAAAATAGTCTTGCATTGGATCGACCACAAACGATTTGCCATCGGGTCCAATTACTGTACGCTTAGCGTAATCAGGATTTTCAAATTTATTTTTTTCGTCAGACATACCTGTAAATTTCAGTTACATAAACAAAATAATGGCCACTACACCAGCAATGAGCGGAATTTTAAAGAACCACGCGACCGATTGCTCGATTCTGAAACGCGGAAATACAACGCCAACAAATACTGACCAGAAATAAATCAGAAATGTTTTGAGAATAAACTCAAACCAATTGTTGGCACCACCAAAAAAGAGATTCATAAAAAGAGCTGCTTCCATTACATGCAAAATGGCCGCATTGGTACGAAGAACTCCTAAAAAAGTACCATGATATTCGGTTGGTGGGCCAATTGGAATTTCATTTGGCGCCTTCACCAAATTAAATGGAGAGTGTCCCATAGAACCAAGAGCAGCCAACATTCCAGCAATAGTAGCAAAAGGATTAGTCCACGCGCTCCAATTTTGAATACCCCCTTGCTGTGCCTCAACGATATCGACTATTGATAATGTGTTGTATTGAATAGCCAAAGAAATAATTGCTAAGGTAAGAGGTGCCTCAATTGCAGTAAACTGCGCTAACCCACGGCTGATACCAATTGCAGAATTTGGATGTCCGCTTTCTCCAGCGCCAAGTGCCATTCCTAGCATTCCAAAGAACTGGAAATACATAATTAGGACTAAATCACCTTGAAAAGAATAATTACTCCACATCACACTACCAACAATCAATGGCATGAATAAGAAAATTCCGACACCACCACTAAAGCGAAAAACAGGTCCAAGGTAAAACATGATGCCATGCGAAATTTGCGATCGAATAGCATAGTTTTTTATCAAATCGATCCACGGTTGATAAAGGCGAATACCGATACGCCGAGCCACACGTGCACCTATTTTCTGCATCAATGCACTCATAAGCAAGCCCCAATTTAGAACTATGAGCAGCCCTAGAAGAGTAAAGCCAAGATGTTTAAAATCGAATTCCATTGTTTATTAAATTTTGTTTAATTTAAAAACCACAAAAAGGTTACAACAATAAAAGCAAGAATATGAACAAGATAAGTTTGTCCATTACCTGTGTAAATCATCCGACCAAAATGTGCAACTGAGACTACAAAATCGGAGATTTTATTCCACAATTCAGAAATTTTTGGTGCTACAATCCAACCAAGAGCTTTGTAATAACCAGCGAAAATATTATAAGACACGTGTGTAGTTTCGGGCCTTTGAGGTGCTTCGGCAGAATAAACGATATTGAACTGTTTAACCTTTACTACTTTACGGCTTAAAATCCAGAGCCAGAGTAATAGTACAATAAACATAATCATAATTGTTATCATAACACCTGTTCCACTCCAATAGCCGAAATTGCTATTAATGTATAATCCATCAAAAGAAAGGCTGGTATTGGGATACCATTGTGTAAGCATGTCGCTTAAAGGCTGCAATACCCATTCAGGTTTAGCCGAGAAAAACATAATTCCTAAAATGAGTACATATATAGGGATAGCAAACCAAATAGAAATATCTTTAACCTGCCGCAAATTATCTTTCAACTGCCCTAGGAAGACGGAATAAATAAGTTTAAAGAGGTAAAGAAACGCTACAATACCAGAGAAGAAAACAATTGCGCCCTGAAAATACCATCCTTTTTCTAATACTGCATTATAAAAAAACCATTTTCCAGCAAATCCAGACAAAGGCGGCACACCAGAAAGAGCAATAATACCAACAAGAACAGCAATAAAAGCAAGTGGCATACGCTGAATAAGCCCCCCCATTTTATACATACTATGCGTACCTACACGCAACACTACGGCTCCAATTGTTAAGAAGAGTATTGCCTTATACATAAAGTGATTAAGACTATAGACCATAGCAGTCATCCAGCCAAGATGCGACATCATAGCAAGGGCAAATAAGATATAACCAAGCTGAGCGATACTTGAATAAGCAAGAAGGCGTTTCGCATCTTCTTGAAATGCCGCAGCAAGGTTTCCAACAAGGGCAGTTAATGCACCTACCCACCCAAGAATATAAGCAATACTAGCTACTTCGGGATTTTTTCCCATAGCAATCATAAGGATAAATAATCCAAACACACCCGCTTTTAAGAGGATTGCAGATACCATTGGAGAAACATCGCTTTCAGCTTCGGCATGAGCACCTGGCAACCAAATATGTAAACCTAGCGCAGCCGTTTTAGTTAAAAATCCAACGGCCAAAAGCAGAAATATTAATTTAGCGTGAACAGTTACAGAGGCAAGCGACAAAATGTCGATATTATGAGTTTGAGCAAAAGTTAGTCCTAAACCAGCTAAAATTGCATACGCACCACCAATAGAAAAGAGCATATAGCTTAGCCCATGCTCCATTGAACGTTTTCCACGAATAATTAAAAAGTAAGAACCTGCTGTCATAATTTCCCAGCCGAAGAAAAAGCTCAGCGTGGTTTCAGCTTGAATTAGAACAATTAATCCAGCATACATTAAGAGAGCAACAGGATAAAAGCCTCTACGCTTACCTTTATAGGCATAACCAGCAATTAATGTTAGAATTCCACCAATTGCAAAAATGCCTAGAAAAATGAAACGTAATAAATCTTTTTCGTAATAAGGTGGAAGAATAATGAAGGAGAAATATGCTAATGCGGCAATAGATATTGTGTTTTTAATATAAGCTGGCAGAAAATCGAGCAGATAAATAGCCAAAATAAATAGTAATGGCCACAAAGTTATATCTTCTATACCAGGCATTAAATGAGCCATGTATAAACCCGAAGCAAGAAGTAAGGCACCAAATGTTAAAACGGGAATAAGTTTTTCCCAATTAATTTTAACTTCATCGTATTCGGTAAAATCGACTTTAATGGCATATCCCAGCCATCTAAATAGATAAATGGCTTCGAGAAATGATCCAATTAAAATAGCTGCAATGAGATAGTAATTGTGAGTTTCAGCAAGATTGATAATCAGAGTCCATTTTCCATAAAAAGATGGGAATGGTGGAAACCCAATTAAAGCAAAAATAAAAATTCCAAATAGCACAAGTAGTACCGATTTTTTTCTAAAAACAGACCAAGCTTTTAGCTCATCACTTTTAAGCATAGCAGAGAGCCAAAATAGACCAGCTTTTGCCAAAAAGTGTGTGATTAAAATCATAAAAGCAACAAACAAAAATTGATCACCGAGTATATCTTTTAAGCCAATTATCGAAATAATAAGCCCAATTTGACCAATAGAAGAATATCCAAGCAATCTATTGGCATTTTTCTGAACAAGTGCCAATAAATTAGATGCTATGAAAGAAATTAGACCAACGGCAATTAAAAATTCCTGCATGAAGGCAGCCATCCCCATTAATTTATAGAGAAGGAACAACATGGTAGAGCCAATGGCAGCAGAGACAATAGCGCCAATAGCTGGATTTGCACCTTGATACACATCGAGAGCCCAGCCATTTGCAGGGAATGGTTTTAACTCCAATACTAACGACAGAATTAACAAGAAAACAGCAACAATTGCCATTGGACTCATATTATTCAATGCCATCACATCGTCTAGATAAAGCGAGCCGTTGCTAAAATAGATCAATACTGCACCCAATAAATAGATAGTAGATATTAGAGCTGAAGCAATGAGATATTTGAAGCCGGCAGAACGAGCATGTTTTTTTTCGTCAAACAAAATAAGACCACCTAAAGCAATAGCTGTTATTTCGAGAAACACAAAAACATTAAATATATCTCGTGTAAGCACAAGCATATTTAATCCCATGAAAAGGATTAGTAAAATGGGACCAAGTTTCTCATTTCCATCTTTCATGTTTCGCCAAAGAGAAACGAACGAAAACAAACCCATTACATTAATCATGGAAGTAAGAACAGCTTCGTGTAATCCTACTTGTAGTGCAATAGAAAAAGGAGGCTTAAAGCCTGCAGAAAAAAACTGAGTAACCGAAGCATTTTCCTGTAGAAATTGCCAAAGCCATGAGAATGAAATTCCCACAAAAGAAAATAAGGCTACTAAGATGAGTATAGAAGAGCTTTTTCTAGCTTTCTGCCCCAAAAGTCCCAGCAAAAATGCTAGACCAAGCCCAATACCGAGTAAAAAATAAGGACTTACCATTTCAAATCAGTATAATCGTTAATATCAAGAGATTTTCTCTTTTCGTGCATTTTGAGCGCAAAAACAAGCATAAGGGCAGTAACACCGAAGCCAATAACAATAGCTGTTAATACCAAAGCTTGTGGTACAGGATCGATTGCAACTTGAGCAATGTTTTGGGCTGTAACTTTTGCGCCATCAATAATGGGGGCAGTTCGTCCGGGCATGTATCCAAAAGTAACAATAAGAATATTCACACCAGTGTCGAATATACTGAAAGCCACAATCATACGAATGATATTTTTGTTGGTTAATGCACCGAGCAATCCAATCAGGATAAGTAGTATTCCTGATGCAAGAGCTATATTTTCAATTGAAAGTAGCATAATTAGTCTTGATTAGGTTGAGTATCGTTGAGTTCCAGTATTATGCCCGATATTTCGGAGCCCACTTTTAGTCCAATCATGCTATAAATTAGAGGAATAGCACCTGCACTAAAAAGGCTGAGCATTTCTCCATTGGGTAAAAAACGCGTATCGAGAAAGCCACCGGCAAGCAACAAACCAGCTAAACCAATAGCCACAAAAACGAAACCTGAAATACTTTCAATCCAATGAAAAACTTTTTTCGAAATAGAGTAGGTTGGGTTGGCTAATGCAAGCAGCAGAATAGCAGTGCCAATAATAGCTCCACCTTGGAATCCTCCACCAGGAGTAAGATGCCCATTCACGAACACGTAAACTCCAAGGATAATACTTCCTGGCACAAGCACTTTCGAAGCCGTTGTCATAAGTTCAGATCCAGCTGGTTTAGCGTCAACAGGAGCCGTTTTTTTCTTGCGTTTTAGGAAGAATCCAATTACGGAAGCCGCGAGGAAAAGGACTGTAACTTCTCCCAAAGTATAGAGTCCACGATATGTAACAACCACTGCCGTTACCACGTTTGCAGCACCAATCTGGCTTGCTTCGTTGGAATTGTAGAATTCGGCTGTTCGATTAAGCTTTTCGGGCACTTTATAAAGCTTAACCACACCATGGAAAAGCAATACACCGAAAGCTAGCACCAATAGTGCAATAAAGCTATTTTTCAGCATTTTGTTCTGTTTTTCGTAAGATTACAAAAAATAAAAAAGTTGACAGACCAGCCCCAATAGCTGCTTCGGTCATTGCTACATCGGGCGATGCCAGCACAAGAAAAAATATGGAAGCAAAAAGACTAATAGCACCAGCCGCAAGAATTGCAACGTCAGTCTTTTTGGTGGTTAATGCTAAAATTGCGCTCCCAATAGTAGCAACTCCCATCACCAACAATAAAATAATACTAAACAGTTCCATTGTCTTTGTTTTTTTGGTCTTCTTCGTCTTTTTTTAGAGCATCAACCACCGTTTTATCAGTCATTGGATGACCAGCTTTGTGAGCAGCACGCATTAAAACATGCGATGAAATGGGATTGGTGAGCATCACAAAAATCAGGATAGTGAATAGTTTACCAAACCACGAAGGGATAATTAAAGCCATTCCCAACAAAATGAGAGCTACTCCACCAGTCGATGCCTTTGTTCCAACTTGTATTCGGTTGTACGAATCGGGCATACGAAGCAAACCAATGCCCGCCAACAAAAGCACTACTGCTCCAAGTAGTACCATTATTGCTCCTATCAGTTCAAGATATTCCATAATTAGAGACTTTTTTCGATGTATTTGCCAACAACAACTACCGCAATGAAGCTAAGAAGCCCATAGATAATGCTTACGTCGAGATAAATTAATCGTTCGGCCACGAAGCTAAACAAAGCCATCAGTCCAAGTGAACCAACGGTAAGAACATCGAAAGCAATTGTTCTATCAACAAGCGTGGGTCCAACAATAAAGCGAATAAATGCAAGCAATAATGCAAGAAACATTATTATACCTGCAACAAACAAAATGATTTCAACTGTGTTACTCATATATGTTTTTTAAAATGTTCTCAAACCCTTCAGCAATTAGTTTTGTAGGTTTTTCTGGGTCGCCTTCGCAGCAAACATCTATCCAGTGAACATACAAATATTCTTCTTTGATATCAACAATGAAAGTTCCGGGTGTGAGGG
This sequence comes from Acetofilamentum sp., assembly GCA_020720525.1. Taxonomy (GTDB): domain Bacteria; phylum Bacteroidota; class Bacteroidia; order Bacteroidales; family DTU049; genus GWF2-43-63. The sequence continues at coordinate 2,109 of DYON01000018.1, read as the reverse complement.
TGATACTATTTGCTAAAATCAATCGAGCCATGGGGCTTTTCAATTCAGTTTTTACCTTAATAATACCTGGTCGAATTGGCAATTTGGGATTAATAACCCTTAACATTACATCTATATTGCTTTTTATCAAAGCCCATGTAAAATATAGAATGTAATAAAGTGAATACACAAAGCCCTTGGGCGTGAGTTTCACTCCACGAAAAATATTTGCGGTATTTCCAAATATTGCAATAACTATTAAAACAGGCACAAGACCATACAGCCAGATTTCAACATCCCATGTGTTGTTCCACAACAACCAAAACAGCATCAGAATGATAAATAACACCAATTTCGACTTCAGATTTTTCATAGCTAAAAATTTATCGAACAATCTGCGACAAAAATATATAGCATTGCATAGCTCCCGACCCGTATGGTATAGAGATAAAATTACAATTTGGTCAAATAGTGTGGAATAATAAATAGACATAGCGCAATAAAAAAGTAGATGTATAATATTTGTATTATCAATCACATGGAAAAGTTGAATTTTCTTTTCACAATCAAAAAAATCGAATTTGCAACCTAATATCTTAATCAACTTGGTTTGCTACAAATTGGAAATGAAATCTTAGCAAAATGTAAATTTTTCTTTACCGATATTTGATGTACCTTTGCCGCAAAATAACAAAAAGGAAACTGATTTCTGTACAACCATAAAGTAGAAAGTACCGGAGCGCCTTGCAAAAACAATTTTATGACATTTTCGGATTTACCAATCATTGAGCCCATTTTGCGCGCTCTCGAACACGAAGGATATACCAACCCAACTCCCATACAAGAAGAAGCTATACCTGTAGCCCTGCAGGGGAAAGATATTTTGGGTTGTGCCCAAACAGGAACTGGAAAAACAGCAGCATTTGCTATTCCCATTTTGCAGTTGTTGACAGCGCAAGCCGATCGCAATCAGGGTCGCCGCATTGTGAAAGTGCTGATTGTAACACCAACCCGCGAGCTGTCCATTCAAATTGGCGAAAGCTTCGATGCTTATGGTCGTCATTTACATTTGAAACATGCTGTCATTTTTGGTGGCGTTCCACAGAATGCGCAAACCAAAGCCTTGCAGCAAGGAGTCGATATTTTGGTTGCAACACCAGGTCGTTTGCTCGATTTGATGCAGCAAAAATTTATTAGCCTCAAAAACATCAGCATTCTGGTGCTCGACGAGGCCGATCGCATGCTCGATATGGGCTTTATTCACGATGTAAAAAGAATACTTGCAGCTGTACCATTGAAAAGACAGACTTTGTTTTTTTCGGCTACCATGCCGCCAGAAATCGTGAAGTTGTCGTCGTCGATTTTGCATCAACCAACCAATATAGCTGTAACACCAGCTTCATCGACAGTAGAAATAATAGAGCAAAGCGTATATTTTGTTGCAAAAGCCGATAAGCCATCGTTGCTGATGCATATTCTACGCGATAAAAGTATTGAAACGGCACTGGTATTTACCCGCACAAAGCATGGAGCCGATAAGGTATCGCGAATTCTGAACAAATGCAATATTAAATCGGAAGCCATTCATGGAAATAAAACGCAAGGAGCGCGACAACGCGCACTTAGCAATTTCAAGAATCGTACAATTCGTGTACTTGTAGCGTCGGATATTGCAGCTAGAGGAATCGATATTGATGAACTTTCCTGTGTGATAAATTTCGACACACCCAATATTCCCGAGACTTATGTTCACCGCATTGGACGAACTGGGCGAGCTGGAGCCGATGGCATAGCCATTTCTTTCTGCGATGTGGAGGAGAAAGCGTATTTGAAAGACATTCAAAAACTGATTGCGAAGCAGATTCCTGTGGTAACCAATCATCCATTTCCATTGAGTTTGGATGCAGAAGCTGCAGTAGTTGAGAAAAAGAAAAACACAAGCAAACCACAGTCGGCAAACCGCTCACGAAGTCAGCATCCAGCCACTGGGCGTGTCGATTCGCGCGAAGGCCGCCGTCGCAGGTAAAACTAATGATTTCAGCGAAGAAACTCCTTTATTATAGGTCTTTGCTCAACTGTTTTCCAAATCCGATTACAAGTTTTGATATGATTTGTTTCTGAGCGGTTTTC
>DYON01000304.1 GCA_020720525.1 Acetofilamentum sp. | reverse complement strand
TGATTTTGAAATTATTAATACGACTGAAACTATGCCCAGTTGCCAACAAGCGGTAAGTGCAACCCTAAAAGACGACAGTGCTAACATTAAACCGACAGACAAATGAAAAATAAAGCCAACGCTTCGGCAAAATCAAAAGAGGTGCAGCCCAACACAAAAGCCGTCCCACAGTTGCACCACATTTGTTTTTTTCGTCGGTACGTTTTCCATAATCGTTGAAGTTTCCCCTTCATTTGATGTGCCTCATAGGGGGTTAGCATTTCAACACTAAGGTGTGGTCGTTAGGAGTTGTAGATTTCAATTATTTCTTTTATTGACTCTTTAGCATCCAACAAATCTTTCAAATCCATTTCGTAGAGCCATTCTGTCTTCAAGATTCCGTTTACTCTTTCAGCTATTGCATTTTCGTATGGATCACCATTTTCGGTCATACTGATTTTAATATCATGCTTTTCTATACATTCGACATATTTATAGCTGCAGTATTGAATGCCACGATCAGAATGATGTATGATTTCTTTTGCGTCTGCAGGTAGCTGACTTATAGCCATGTATAGCGCATTTATGGTGTGTTCGGCTTCCATCGTTTTTGACAAATGCCAGCCGATAATCTTTCGCTAATATGCATCGGTTATCAGGTGCAGATATACAAAACCAGCTTTGGTTCTGATGTAGGTGATATCGCTAACCCATAAATGATTGGGTCGCTCGGGGCTCTAGTTTCTAATCAGATTTGGATACTTGCGCAACCAGTGAAATGAGTTTGTTGTGGATGCTCTTAATTTTCGTTTGCGAACCAACAATCCTTTTTCCTGAAGAAGGCTGAATAATGCATCTCGACCTATCTGCGCATCTGCTGGAAGCTCCGAACGTAATATTGCCAAAAGCTTTCGTGCGCCAATTCGCTTTTGACGTTCTCTGATTTTGGGCACCAGCGTGATAACCAAATCTTCTGCAACACTTTCTTTAAATGATGTGTTTTTGCTTTTGTAATATGCCTGGCGTGTTTTACCAAACAGCTCGCACAGTTTTTCAATACTGTGTTTTTTGTGCGAGCAGACTACTTTTTCAACTGTTTGGCACCAGATTTTTTCTTATCGGAACTTTTAATTGTTCTTCGGACAAGTCTATCATTACATTTAATGATAAAACTCGGAGTCGCTCAAGTTCAAGTTCCTCGCAAAGCCTCTTATTCTCTGCTTCCAAACGCGCAAAAGCATCTAATTTTAGCTTGTGCTTCTTTTCCATCGATTGGTGTTCTGAAAGTTCAAATTTACGAATCCAATTTAAAATAAGCGAATTTCCTCTGATTCCATAACGCAATATAGCCTCTTTTTTCGTAAGGTGCCCAAGCAACACCTCCTTAACTACATCTTTTTTGAAGTCGTCCGTGTAGTAGTTTGCTTTTTCATTCATAATCCTGTTTTTAGTTGACATTTTGTTTTGCTTTTTGTCAACCTATGTTAGGACAAGACGATGTTCTATCAGCGGATTATTCACCCATTGAATTGCTTTCAAAGGTGTTCGTGAGCTCTGCGCAGTAGCGCTTCGGTTAAACTGATTAAGCAGATTTGCATTCCACGCCTCATCACCTCATCGCAAACACGCCTCATCGTTCTCTCCCCTCAATCATTGTTTTTATATCTTTGCATTATGTTCGTGGTTTCCAACTATATCAATCCCTTCGACTGGATTCTCACCCTGCTCTACATGCTGCTGGTGTTGTTTGGTGCATGGCTATACAAACATTACCGACACCGCTACAACCCTATTTATAAGTGGTTTTTGCCTGCTCTCGCCGCGAAAATGATAGGTGGCATTGTTCTGGTTTGCATTTATGGTTACTACTATGGTGGTGGAGATATTTTTGCCTATTTCGATGGTACAAAAGCTTTGCTCAATCTTACTCCTTCCGCACCTGGAGCAACCATTGGATTTTTGGCTGGAAACAATAGTGCTTTGGAGTATACAGCTTTTAACTTTAACACAGGGCTTCCTCAATTCTATTTGTATTTCGATGCAAACACGTGGGCTGTAAGTCGCTTTTCGTATCCTTTTGCGGCTATGGGTCTGGGAAGAATATTGCCTGCTACTGTTTTGATGAATTTGGTTGCCTTTGTTGGCCCGTGGAAATTGTTTCGATTGCTCAACGAACGCTATCCCGGAATGACTAGCCGAATTGCCATTGCCATATTATTCATTCCTTCCTGCCTATTTTGGGGCTCGGGTTTAATGAAAGATGGTTTCACCTATTCTGCAACTCTGTGGCTGCTTTATTCAGCAATCAATATTGCATTGTATCGCAAAAATATACTCATCAACCTATTGCTTATTGTGACGAATGCATACATTATTATTAGTATTAAGCCTTATATATTTATTGCTTTGATGCCTGCCGTACTTATGCTTTTGTTGTTTTCGTCGGTAAAAGCAATCCATAGTCGCTTATTGCGATATGTCATTGTTCCAGTTGCAACTTTGCTGATTGTAGGAGGAGGTTTTTATTTGTATGCTGCTTTGTCAACTTCGTTGGGGAAATACGGCAATTTCGACGAGGCACTCGAAAAGTCCGCTGTTTCGCGCGACGATTTTACGCAAAACCAAACCTATTCCCAAAACTATTACGACATTGGTAGCTTCGACCCTACCATTCAGGGCATCGCATCGAAAGCACATTTAGCTTTGCTGTATGGCTTGTTTGGTCCCTTTCCGTGGCAAGCCAACAATATAGTAATGTATATCAGTTCAATAGAAGCCATGGCTTTTTTAATGCTGTTTCTGATGGCTTTGTATCGAGTTGTTTTCAAGGGAAAATTCAGGGCAATTGCGACCGACCCCATTCTTATTTCCTTCCTGCTATTCGTGTTTGTTTTTATTGTTTTTGTTGGAGTTTCAACAGCCAATTTTGGCTCGCTGGTTCGTTACCGAATACCGGCGCTCCCCTTTTTCCTCGCAATTATACTCATTGTTTTACAAAAGAAAATACAGCCTGATTAAACTTTTTTTATAAAAAACATCAAATCAGGGCCAAATCTTGTTTTCTTAAAAAGCACT
>DYON01000303.1 GCA_020720525.1 Acetofilamentum sp. | reverse complement strand
TTTAGCGGACTAACAACATTATGGACATTTCCACAAGCTGGTATGGGTGCTGCTACAAACACCTATCGTACAGCAATGCCTTGTGTAGAAGTAAGTGGCACAAAAGCCAATATTTATGTTTATACAGGTGAAAACGGTTACGGTATGTATGAATTGGAAACTGCTGCTCCTGCAGGTTTTTCTACTCCTAACACTTCAAAAGTAGCTATAAACGTTGTTAACAATACAATTCAACTTTCTGAAACTGTTGCTACAATTACTGTTTTCAATACTACAGGACAGAAATTTGCTTCGGCTAAAAATGTAGCTGCACTTGGTACAAAATTAGGAAAAGGCATTTATTTAGTGTCCATTACCGACCTGAATGGCGATAGCAAAGTGCAGAAAGTAGCTGTAAACTAAAAATTGCCCCTAACCCAACCTCACCACATCCCTCTCCAAATGGAGAGGGAGGAAGAAGGGGAATAAGAAAAAATCACCTTTAATCCTTGAAATTGAATTGAGTTAACAATGTCTGAAAAAATATTAATATGATTAATAAGATAGTAAAACATTTACGAGACAAAAGTAACTTAGTTCCCCTTCAGGGGTTAGGGGTGGTTTTTTTATTGTTTTTTATTTGCACTGTCACAGCTCAGAATCTCACTATTGATGGCGTAAGTTACTCTGTCGATACATTGGCTAATTACAAAGTTGGTCCAGGTACGCAATACACTGCCTTGCGATTGCAAGCTGCCAAACGATTGGATGTGTTTTTTCTCAAAGCTGATTTGAATAACCCATATCTTAATTTCAAAACGGTGTTAGGGCGCGATTCCATTTATACGGGCGAACAACCTTCGGCTATGGCTAAACGGAAATCGAAGGATGGCGCTGTGTATTTTGCCGGAACGAATGGTGATTTTTACAATACCGCTGGTTATGTTGGTTTGCCTATTGGATGTACAATGATTGACGGACAATTGGCTACACCTCCTGCCGGAAATTGGAAATCGATTACTTTCGATGAACAAAAAACACCCGGAATAGGCGTGTTAACCTACAACGTAAAAGCGAAAAAAGGCACTGAAACATGGACGGTGAATCGTGTAAACCATTTGCGTGATGCGAACCAACTCGTGCTTTTTAATCAGCACAATGGGAAAGGTACACGAGCGAATGCTTATGGAACAGAAGTGCTGTTACAATTAGCCGATGGCGAATATTGGGGTGTAAACAAAACCCTGAAGACTAAAGTCGTGAAGATTGATGTTAATAAAGGCAATATGGCTATTCCGGATGGGCATGCGGTACTTTCGGGACATGGTACAGCGCAAACCTTGCTGAATACCCTTGCTTTGAACGATGAACTGAATCTCGAAATTTCTATGCTACTCGATGGAATTGCTGCTCCTTTCAGTAACATTGTAGGTGGCGAAAGTCGTGCGCCCATGCTGAAAAACGGCATTGTTGAGCAATCCGATATTTGGAACGAATTGCACCCGCGTACCGGAGTGGGTTATTCGCAGGATAAAAATACAGTGATTTTTTGTGTGGTTGATGGTCGTGGACTTTCGGCAGGAGTTACCACAAAACAGTTGGCGCAACTTATGCAGAGCGCCGGAGCTTACACCGCCTTCAACATGGATGGAGGTGGCTCAAGTTGCATGTATGTAAAAGAATTTGGTCCTATGAATGCAACGAGCGATGGTACTGAACGTGCTGTGGCAAATGGCATTTTTACAGTTTCGTCGGCGCCTACCGACAATGTGATTTCCGAAATACGAGCTTATAACTCCACCATTAAACTACCAAAATTTGGTGTAATTATGCCAAAATTCTTAGCCTACAATCAATACGGCGTATTAAAAAACAAAGATTTACAGGGAGTAACGCTCAGTTGCGATGCTCAAGTTGGCGAAATAGCTACCGATGGGCGGTTTGTAGCCAGTGGAACACAGGGAGGAGTTGTTACTGCACGCTATAACAATGTGGAAACGCAGTTTCGGGTAGAATTAATTAGTTCGGCGCAGGTTGCTTTTAAACTCGATTCGGTGATTATTGACAGTAAACGCGAGTATACTATTCAGATTCAGAGTGTTATTGATATAAATACCATGGATGTATTGCCGGCGGCACTGAGCTGGACAGCCAAAGACCCGATAATTTGCTCTGTAGAAAACGGTATTTTGAAAGGATTAAAAAATGGAGTAACATACATTATTGGTACGTTGGGCGATTTTAAAGATTCGCTAAAAGTAACAGTCGAAATACCAGATAATGGCATTCGGATGAGTGATAATTTTGATATCCAAAACTGGACACTCGATGCATCATCGGCATTAAATGCTGTTTTGAATACCCAAAACTTACCTGCAAACTGGACGAGTGGAGCGGCCGTAAACTATGTGTTTAATGCAACAAGAGCACCTTACATTAAGTTCACAAGAAATTTGGTTTTATATAGTTTGCCCGATACTCTGAAACTGACGTTAAATGTTGGCGATATTTCTGTTTCAAAACTTTTACTTTCGTTACGTGCAGCCAATAGCGCAAGCGATTTGACGAAGGAATTTACTGCAATTGCTCAAAATGCAGATGTTACACTCTCATTGCCACTTGCTTCGTTATTCAACACAAATGACATTTCTATTTATCCGATAAAACTAAATTATCTGAATTTTTACCTGAATGCGCAAACAGCAGGGCAGGCGTATCGTTTGGCTCTAAAAGATATTGCGCTGTGTTATAAAAACTACATTATTTCGGGAGTCTCACAACCGTTTGTCAACGGAATTTTACTTTACCCGAATCCGGTAAATGGCAATCAACTTACACTTCGGCTCGACAAAAACATTTCCGGTTCGTTAAATGTAAATCTTTATACAACTAAGGGTCAACTGGTTTACGCTAAAGAACTTATAAGTGTTGCAAACAATGAATTTAATCTGCCTGTGGTCAATCTGAAATCAGGAATTTATTTGCTAAAAGCAAGTTTCGATAAACAACAATTTTCGTCAACGGTTTATTTTCAATAATAATGAAGTTTCCGCCCCTAACCCCTAAAGGGGAACAGAAATTAGTATCGATTACAACAAATT
>DYON01000302.1 GCA_020720525.1 Acetofilamentum sp. | reverse complement strand
TATCGCAAGGCGTTTACAGCTACCACATTACATTCAAAACATCGAGTGGAAAAGACAAAAAATACTTTGGGCAAGTAGTGAAATTGCCAAAAGAATTTTAAAACTCATTTTTGTAGAAAAACCTTGTATCCTTTTCGAACCGAAAGCTTTACACTCCTGTTTATTAAAAGAAAACTTGTAATAGCAAAAACGAAATTGGCAACATAGCCAATCGACGAAACCAAAGCTGCGTCGCTGATTGTTCCACCATTGATAAGTAAATAACCAGCAGCAGCTACCACCACCAATCCAATGGCAGAACCAATTAAATTGTAAATGATACGTCCTGTACCGCTGAAGAAATGACTAAGAATGATATTTAGAGCTATTGCTAATATTCCAGGAACAATAAATATTATTACAAGACTTAGATGATTGAAGTCGGAACCAAAAATAAATTCATATAGACTACTGGGAATGAAAACAAGTACAGAGAGACCAATTGAAGTGAGAATAGTAGCTACAAACAATAAAAATGTGGTTAATTGAGCCGAATCGCTATCGTTTTTCAGATTGGAAATTTTTGAATACTGTACCAAAGCAATACTTTTTGGTAAAATCCATACAGCTTCGCTCAATTGAACAGCCACCGACAATATACCCAAAGCCGCTAAACCAAGCCAATCTTCGGTATAATAATAAGTAAGACGATATGTAAGCAAAGCTAAAATAGAACTTAATTGTACCAAACTACCATATCTAAAAAGAATTGCAAGTCCCTCGCCTGCTCTTTCGCCAGCTTTTCGAGAATTATTTTTGACCAAAAAGGCACAAACCAGCAAAACCGAAGCATAGGCTATATACAAAGCCATTATGTATGATTCGATACTGCGAATTTTAAAAAAAGTAATCATCACAATCAAAGCAAAAATCATAAAAACAGATTGCAAAAGAGAAATAAAATTATGCGCTTTGATACGTTGTTTTGCTAGCAAAACCGACAAATAGTTTTGATTGAGCGATCCAATAATTCCCAAAATAAATACATGCCAAGCATATTCGGCCGGAAAGGCATTGATTAACAGCAATAAAGAACCAGTAGCAAGTCCAGAAACAATAGCCCACAACTGCGATAAATACAGCAGCGAACGGCCCTCGTGTCGAGGCATCAAATACACCAACGCCGAACCGCCAGCAAAGCCACCAACCAAGTTGATAATACTAATTGCAAGCACCAGTAAGCTAATTTGTCCAAGCACTACGGCACCAAGTTCACGCCCTGCAATAACCACAATCAAAAGACTGATTAAAGCAGTAGCGAATCTAATTCCCAAAGTTCGTGACATATTTTTAAGCATCCAACCTCCTTTTTCGTCACAATTTCAATCTGAAACGGAAAGCAGCCAATCCGAAACGATGCATTTTAATATCGACAGCATAACGATTTTCGCTCAACGAAAATGTATGTAAACCCGCAGCATTTTTGCAAAATGTGCTGGGCAAAATTTCGCTCTCTAATACTTCAACAAATTCATCAGGTGAAAGCTGCAATATCTTGAATATCTGTATATTCTGTCCATAATATTTAAGCGAAACTTGCGCCGGACGAAACCAGTTTTCGTTCCATTTCACGAAACTTCCACCAGAACGCGAACCCGAAGGAGTAACTTTAACCGGATTAAGACCATGAGGCTGCCATGGTCCTTCGAAATCGTCGGCCCAAAAAATATTCAATTTTTCGTTGGGATAGTTATTTTTGAGTCCACAAAAAAGATAAAATCGGTTTTCGAAAAAAACAACCGATGGATCAACAACAGGTAAATTGAGCAAAACTGTTTCTGAAACAATTGCACCATCGTTGTTGAGCCTATAAGCAATACAAGAAGTGGAATCGGCATTTTCGGGAATAATCCATCTATGTTCATTGTGTTTAAAAACAAACGGATAAGCCAAATGGTTTCGTCGTTCCAGAAAAATTGATTTTTGACCATTGTCCGACAATTCGGCAATAACACCTTTTCCAGTATTGTAGTTAAAATGTTCAGCAAAAAGTTTGAATTTGGAATTGAGCACAGCCACAAACGGATCGGCAATAAATTCGCTCCGATTTTTGGGAAGCCATTTCACGTCGGGCGCAAGCAATTCAAAAGGCGAACCAGCAGTAGATCCGCTTTCGACATGCCAACTTTCATAAATAAACAAACGATTAAAATGGAATACGAATCGGCTCAACCATAATTGAACAACAAAACAGCACATTCTGAAAAATCCAGGATTTCGATAAATGGGAGCCTGAGTTTCGGTTGGTGCAGGAAGAGCCTCATTTGCGAACAAAAAGATTTTAGCAGCCAAAAGCGGCATATCAGTATTTTCGATAAGCAATCTCTGACGCATCTCCTTCCAGCTGTGAAAAACAGTATTGTATTCGCGACGGAGCAAAACATGCCCAGCATCTAACTTCTCGGTCAAACGCTGCAAAATAACACCACTACTTCTATCGCGACGAACAATTTCCCAAAAACCAAACGGACCACCTCGATACTTTCGCTCGTCGGCATGATGAAACGACCAAATACCCCAAGGGCAACAGTTTAAAATATCTCCCCTTAAAATATTATAGCCAAAGCGAAGAATAAATTGTGGTTGAAACGACACTATTTGTGAAATATCCTTATTGCTAAAACGATGCGAAAACTTTCCAGCCATAGCTTCGATGCTCAACACAGGAACAGAATCGGGCAACGCAACATCGATTTCAGCATCCACTTTAAACAACCGTTTCAACAAGAACTTATACAAAAAATCGCGCTTAAAAATCTTACGAAAAAAACCAATTCTCGAACTACCCGAACCAGAATTGCTTACAATAAGCACACACGAGCAACCATTCTCATTCAACTTATCGAGACAATCGAATTGCCACTTTTTAAGTGAATTTCCATTCACCATCACAGCATAGGCAATATGTTTGGTACTGCTATTCATTTAATGATTCCTGAATATAATTCGTTGAACTGTCCTAACACAGCATCGCCTGAGAAACGGCTTTGAGCATTTGCGTGAATTTGCTTTCGATCGAACGAACTGTAATTTTCCATCATTAA
>DYON01000017.1 GCA_020720525.1 Acetofilamentum sp. | reverse complement strand
TGCCCGATGCATACACTAGTCCAACGCCTTTAAAAATCCTTCGGGTGCAGATGGAAATTTATATCCCGATGTCTCGGGGTTCACAACTACGCTTGAAATAGTGAAGCATGCTGTGATCAGAGTTGTGTTATAGAATTATTTTAATCGCCATGTTTTTTCAAGGATTGCCCCAAGCAGTCCTTTTTTTGTAATATTGCATTCAAATAGCAACATTATGAAAAAAACAACATGGGCAATAATAGCTTTGTTAATACTTGCTTCCTGCGGAAACGACCCATTAACAATCAACACAGACACATTCAACCTGAACGGAAATGTGAAAAGCGTTACCGAAAATCTAATCTACTCAATTTACGATGACGATTGGAACACTGAAATAGATACAAATATCATTCATCCATCTATCATTACTACTTATTTTTTCAACGACAAAGGCGATTGGATTTCTTCAGAAACAAAATTATCAACAGGAGAAGCTCTTACAAAAGAAGAGGTCACCTTTTCGGAATCGGGCGACTATACTGGAAGCAAAGTGTATTTAGACAACGATGAGTTGTATTACGAAAACAAGGTTGTAGAATTTACCAAAGATGTACGCGAAACCGATTCATACGACAAATCCAACAACAAAATTGCGACTATACGTACAGAGTATGAAAATGGACGACCCGTTTTTGTGAAAGCAGAATATATCACTCCCGAAATGAAAATAGAAACGAGATACAAATACAACGAATATGGAGATGAAATAGAATCGACAAGGGTGACGGAAAGTGATGGTGTTGAAAAAACAGAAACAATTTTAGTGAAATACACCGACCGCGACAAACAAGACAATTGGCTGAGACAAATCACCTACAATCCAAAGTCGAACGATAACAAATGCGTTGTTTTTGAGAGAGAGATTGTGTATTATTGATTACTGTCACACACAACAGATTCTTTTCCTGTTGAAGGAAGAATTATTTATTCATTACGAAAACAGATTTTCTAAAGCCCAATTTCTTTTCCACTCCGCCTAATAATCAACTCGTCGTGGCTTGCGCAAATGATTGTGTGATTGTTGGCGAGCAAATAGTCGAACAATTCGAGTAGTTTTTGAGTATCGGTTGGATGCAAACCACCACTGGGTTCGTCGAGCAAAAACAAGGTCTTCCCTTTTGCATCGGCAATACCCTGAACCAGCTTGAGGCGCTGCAACTCACCAACACTTAATGTATTCAGATTTTGCCCAAGTGGAATATAATCGATGCCAGTAAAATGGCACGTTTCGGCCATTTTTCGAAAAACTAGCATTTTTGCTGGTTTTATTTTTCCTTCAACAAAAAGAGCAGCTTCGAAAATACTCATATTGAGAATGTCGGAAATGCTTTTTCCGTCAACCATCACATCCAGTACTTGCTTGTTGAAACGAGCTCCATTGCAGCTTTCGCAAACCGATTCGGCATCGCTGCTAAAATCCATGCTTGTTTTTACAACGCCTGTTCCTCCGCATTCTGCACATCGACCTTCTTTAGAAAACACCGAAAAATGAGCAGCTTTAAGCGGAAGTGTTCTGTTGGCAGCTTCGTCGGCAAAAATATTTCGGATTGGGTCGAGCAAATCGAGCATTGTAGCCGGAATGCTCATACTGCTGCCCGCAGGAACATCTTGCTGAATAAAAACCACATTGTCAAAATCGCTAAAACCTGAAATTTTATCGCACTCAATTGGTCGCGAAGCAAGAAACGAATCGTAAACCACATATTGCAGCAAACTGGTTTTTCCGCTACCGCTGTTGCCTGTAATCACATTCAAAGTATTCTCGATAAAATCGACATTGATATGTTGCAAATTGTTTGCTCGTGCACCTTTTACCGAAACAGCAACACTATTTCCAGCTTCTAATGGCTTTATCGAATCGTAAATTTGGAATATTTCTGCAACAATGGTTTCGGGCGACTTTCCCGCCAACATCTTTCCGCCATTTTTACCAGCGTAGGGTCCCAACGAAATAACTGCCGATGCATTGCTTAGCATTTCGGGATGGTGGTCGGTAATAGCCATGGTGTTTCCACGCAAAACAACCTTTTTCAACAACATCGAAATACGTTTTGCATCGCTTTTGCTAAGTCCAAACGATGGCTCATCCATTACAATCATCACACCCGAAAGCTGCGATTGCAGGAGCGATGCCATACGCAAACGCTGAAACTCGCCTCCCGACAGGGTCGAAGAAATCCTATTCAGCCCAATGTACCCAATTCCAGCTTCGATGAGCGATTTCAAGCGTTCCGCAATTTCCGCAACAATGCTTTCAGCACCAGTAGGAATATTGCCCGACGAAAACCATTCCATAGCTTCTGTTGCACTCATTTGCGTCAATTCTCCAATATGTTTGCCGTTAAAACGATATTCAAGCCTTTCGCGATGAACCCTGTTGCCTTCGCACACTTTGCACAACATATCGGTCATAATTCCCGAAAATTGAACTGCTCGATGATCGAAATGTTTTCGAGAGTATTCTTCCTCAACCAGCCCACAGAATCCCAGCCAAGCAATTTTCATTCGATGGGTACCGCTCAAATTGCCACGTTTGTAGTGCCATTCCACATCGAAAAGTGTTTCGCCGCAGCCATGCATTGCCAGCGAAACCGCTTCGCTGCACAATTGAGAAAACGGACCCGAAAAGTCGAAGCCATGAATCTTTCCAACAGTACGCAAAGTAGCCACATACTGACCAAGCGTTTCTCCGTAGAATTTGCCTGGCTTACTGCCATCGAGTGCGCCATCTTCGAGCGATAAAGCAGGATTGCTTACCAACTTTTGCGGATCGCATTGAGTAATATATCCCAAGCCATGACATTCGGGGCAAGCTCCTTGCTCGTGATTGAACGAAAATGCAGTTGAATACAGCTTGCAAGGCTCGTTGTTGTTTTTCGAAAAACGACTCATCAAAAGTCGGTACAGATCGTAAACGCCAGTGTATGTCGCAACTGTCGAGCGGGGATTTTTCGAAGCGCTTTTCTTTTCGAGTGCAATGGCTGGCATGAGTCCCGAAAATTCGTCGAGAACAGCATTTCCAGCTTTGCTCATATTTTGGCGAATCCGAAACGAAAGCCCGTCGAGCAGCGCATTTTGCGAAGCAGAATACAACGTATCGAACACCAGCGACGATTTTCCGCTACCCGATGGTCCGCAAACAGCAGTAAGCCTATTTGCCTCAAATGTAACTTCGTCGATTTGCAAATTGTTGGTGCCAACATTTTTAAGAACCACAGGCAAACCCGACAAATCTGCAACCTCTTTGCAAATTGGTTTTTTAAAATTCTTTTGCGAAATCAATGCTTTTCCAGTGAGCGAATCGGCTTTCGCCATCAAAGCAGCCGGAGTGCCAGCAAAAACAACATTTCCACCATCATTGCCGCTTCCGGGTCCTAATTCAACAACAAAATCGGCTTGAGCAATCATTCGTAAATCGTGGCCAGCAATTACTACCGTGTGTTTGGCAGACAGCTTTCGAATTGCTAAAATCAGATTTCCTACATCGTATGGATGAAGCCCAGTTGCAGGTTCATCGAGAATAAAAAGGGTTGAAGCTGTTGCGCTCCGAACAAGCTCCGAAGCCAATTTCACGCGTTGAGCTTCGCCACCCGACAGCGTTGTTGACGATTGCCCGAGTTTGACATAACCCAAACCTAAGTCGATCAAGGGTTGCGTATATTTTCTGATTTTTGGCTCATTTTCGAAAAACGCATGTGCATCAGCAACAGTCATATCGAGAACATCGAACATATTTTTGTCGGCAACACGCACTTCGAGCACATCGGCCGAAAAGCGCTTTCCGTGGCAGGTTTCGCAAGGAATTTCGACATTGCCAAGAAAATGCATTCCAATTTGCTTCAATCCAGCACCTTGACAATCTTCGCAGCGACCACCAGGTACTGCAAGAGAAAAATGGGTTTTCGTAAATCGTCGTTTTTTTGCTTCGGGCGCAGCCGCAAACAAATCGCGTAGCACATCCGAAAGTCCGGTGTATGTAGCCGGATTGCTGCGTGGACTTCGGCCAAAAGGAGTTGAATCTATATGAACAATTTTACCAAAGCTTTTTCGGCTTTGCGCCTGATTGTGAAGCACTTTCAGCAAAGTAGTTTTTCCTGCGCCCGAAACTCCAACCACCATATTAAATGCATTATGAAAAACAGGAACATCGATATTCTTCAAATTGTGAAGCTCGGCATTCTGAATCACAAACGCTTCGGAGGTTGGTTCGGCCGAAACAGGCTCAACCTTGTCGATGAAAAATGGCTGGGTTTGGCTCCCCTCAACCGTTGACGAAAAATAAGCATCGGCAGACCCCGAAAACAGAACATGTCCGCCATTGTTTCCAGCCCCAGGTCCAATTTCTATCACAAAATCGGCCAGTGCCAAATTTTGCTCGTGATGATCGGCCACAAGTACTGTGTTCCCATTTTCGACCAGCCGCCTCAGCACCTTCATCATGGAAGTGAGCTCGCTGAAATGAAGTCCTGCTCCAGGTTCGTCGAGAAGATAAAGAATATTGCGCAAGCCAGAAGTTGTGTACGATGCCAACCGAAGTCGATTGAGTTCGCCCACCGACAATGTTGCCGATTCGCGATTGAGCGATAAATAGCCTGAGCCCAATTCGAGCAAAACAGTCGTTTTCTTAACAATCTGTCCAAATATTTGCTTTTCCGCTTCGTTTTCGGCTTCCAAATTGCTGAAAAAATGGTGAATTTCGCCAATAGCCATCCGATGAAAATGGTCGATATTGTTGTTTTTAAAGCTAAACGACAGTGCTTCGGGTCGCAAACGTGTTCCATTGCACGCATTGCACGTAAACGAGCGCGCAAAACGCAGAATATTAGGATTTCGGTCGCGATTCAGAATTTCTTCCATCACCGGAACAATTCCTTTATAAAATCCTTCTTCGCGCGGCTTGGCGGTAATTCCGACCCATTTCATGCGCGATTCGAGCGTATGTTTGCCAAATAGAATTTTTATTTTTTCTGAACCATTGTAAATAATATTTTTTTTTTCCTCGGAAAGCTCGCGCCAGGGTATATCGACCGAAAAGCCTTCGGCATTGCAAACCTTGTTGAGCTCGTTCATGGTTACCTGCGAGTAAATAATGTAACCATTGGGCGTGGTGAGCACCAAAGCGCCTTCGCGAATGGTTTTGCTGTCGTCGCCAATCAACAATAATGGATCGATGTGGTCTTCGACGCCCAAGCCTTTGCATTGGGGGCATTGCCCAGTTGGGCTATTGAACGAAAACAAACTGCGATTGGCTTCCGGCACACTTTTGCTTTGCGCAAAACGGGCAAAAAGAAGTCGGAGCAAATCCCACAAACCAGTGATGGTACCAACCGTCGAGCGCGGACTCGAAGCGTTTCCTTGTTGACTAAGAGCAATCACGGCATTCAGCCCTTTGATGCTATCTGCTTCGGGACGCCCGAGTCGGAAGTTTTGCCGCTGGCTTCCCGACAGAAAATGCTCGTGAAACAGTCGCTGACCTTCTTTTCCAAGAATATCGTGTAGAAGCGACGACTTTCCGCTGCCACTCACACCACACACTACCACAAGCTTTCCCGTTGGAATTTCGAGGCTGATATTCTTCAGGTTGTTGGCGTGCGCATTGCGGATGGTGATGTGGCGATTCATGGTGCAAAGGTAGGAATATTGCATTTTAAAGCACAAAAAAGGCTTCCCTTTCGGAAAGCCTTTTCTATAATGAAATCGGAAATTATTATTTCACGATGTTCTGGAAGTCGGTAGCGTTGAAGTATTTGAGGAATTCGCGGTCTTCCTTGGCCTGAGCTTTGTATGAAGCATCGGCTTCGATAGCTTTTTTCAGGTTGTCGTACATCATGCTTGTGTTTCCTGTGCGGGCTCCAACAACAGCTTTGAGATAATAAACAGCTGCGGTTTGTGGTTTAACGCAATCAAGATTGGTTGTAGCTCCACCATTGTCGAGTTTGAGCAATTTGGCAAGAGCAACATTGTAGCGGCAGGTTGTGCTTCCGAACAACGAAAGAGCTCCATCATAGTCGCCTTCGCGAATTTTGAGGATTCCAAGGTTGTAATTCATGCTGATTCCACCACTTTGAGCTGCTTCGTAACGCGATTTTGCAGTTGCATAATCTTTGTTCCAAGAAGCAATAACGCCCATATTGGCCATAACAACAGGATTGTTTGGAGAAAGAGCGTTAGCTTTTTCAATAAATGGAGTAGCATCGCTGAGTTTGTTCTGTTTGAGAAGGATGTAACCAGCGTTGTTCCAGAATTTCCAGTTGTCGGAGTATGTTTTGGTACCCGATTTGTAAATATTGAGCTGGGTGTTTTCGTCGAGAGTAAGAGTAGCAGCATAGAGAAGTTCTTCGGCTTTCAAACTATCTGGAGCTGTGGTCGAAAGCATAGCAATGTTTTCGTCGGTACGTTTTGGTTCGTAGCAAACAACAGTGATTTCGGAACGACGTAGAGGCTCAAGAATTTGTTCAACTTCAGCATAAATAACAGTCATGTTTTTGATTTCCTGTTCGCGCTGAGCTTTATCGGGTTGTGATTTAATCACATTGATAATAGCTTGTTTTTCTTTGATGCTCGATTTTTCGATAGAAGCCATGAAACCTTCGAAATCTTCACCATTGGCCTTTGGGTTGGTGGTGTATTCGCGCTTTACTTCTTCGTATTTTTTATTCTGATCTTTGGCTTTTTGCTTGTCGAGTTTTTCGATAAACAAATCAACATATTTTTTTGCAGCATCAGCACGTTCTTCGGTTAGTTTAGCATTGTATGCTTCTTCGCCTTCAGGAGATGCCCATGCATTGAGGTCGATGGTTTTTACTTTCCAGCCTTTTGCAATAAAATCTTCAACTTTTTTTAGAATAACCTTATTGGCTTCTTCTTTGTTGAGTTTCTGAGTCATGCTAAGATTCGAACTGTTGTAGTCGAAATACAAGTTAGCTTTCTCGGTAATGAGAACTTCTTTTTTGTAACCATGCTCAGCCTGAGCAAGATCTTCGTCGCGGGCAACGCGCTCGCTGGTGTAAATAACACCGTCGGCAAGTTTCACTTCGCCCAATTCGATGGTTTTTTTGCCCTTGGTTGCTTTAGCGTTCACTACAAGCTCCGAAGCATTCATTTCGGGTTTGTAAGGAATCACATCGGCCCAGTTGAACGATCCACCATCTTTTTTCTTGATGACTGTTCCGTCGGCTGTTGTAATTTTTTCGCCCTGAACTTTGACGCTCTTGCAAGTATAGCTTCCACCTTCCCATTTCAAAACAGGGGTGAATTCAACTACTACTTTTTTGTCGAAATACTTGGCAGGGAAAACGCCTTTAACGGCAGTGTTGATCTTGCCGCCATGGGTTTCGAGTACTTCAGGAGTTGCCTCATATTTGACCGTATTGTATTTTTTGGCCATTTTTTTGAGACCACAACCTGACATCAATGCCGCTGACAAAACGAGAGCAACAACAACTTTCAGATTAAGGTTTTTCATAAGTTTGGTTGTTTATTGGTTACTTTTTCTTTTGAACTGCAAAAATAGGAATTTTGTACAAATATAGAAATTTTTTTTTGTATGCATTATTTGTTGTTTACATACAAACTCGAAAACTTTAATGGATAATTGTTTGTATGTCTCCGATAAAACTCCCAGATTACAATGCCGGCACATACCGAAACATTGAGTGAATGCTTGGTTCCATGCTGTGGAATTTCAATAATTGCATCGCATAAATCTAAAACCGAATCTTCAATTCCGAACACTTCGTTGCCAAAAACAACTGCCGTTTTTTTATTTTCAAAAAAAATCTCTTTTCCCATTATATCGACACTATTGTGGGCTTGCTCGATTCCCACCACAAAAAAACCATCTGTCTTCAACTTTTCAATTGCTTTTTCGGTAGTTTCGGAATAGCTCCATTTCACCGAATC
Organism: Acetofilamentum sp.; assembly: GCA_020720525.1. GTDB lineage: Bacteria > Bacteroidota > Bacteroidia > Bacteroidales > DTU049 > GWF2-43-63. Next base: position 10,653 of record DYON01000017.1, on the reverse strand, counting down.
GGTGGCTCCTAAAGCCGATTTTTGAATTTCTTTGTTGGGCGGAGTTGCTGTAATGCCACACAAAATTATTTCTGTAACCCTAAAAGCATCGGAAGTGCGAAAAACCGCCCCAACATTGTGCTGACTCCTTATATTATTTAATACAACCACCAGTGGAAGCTTTTCGGCAACTTCAAATTCTTCGGTTGAGAGCCTATTGAGCTCTTCCATACTTTTTTTCATCCAATAATTTTTTTGCGTTGACAAATGTAGCAACAAAGTTCTTTTTAAAATTTCTTTTTCACTATTGTTCGATTAACTTTTAGTCTTTTAACTCTATCCAATTTTTTAAAACCTGCAATCCATCTTTGGTCAAATACGACTCGGGATGAAACTGTACTCCAAAAATGGGAAGCGATTGATGCTCTAAAGCCATCAGTATTCCATCTCCCGAAATGGCAGTGGCCTTCAATTCTTTGGGGAGGGTTTCTATGTGTACCGCCCATGAATGATATAGACCTACTTCCATTTGTGATAATATAGATTTGAAAAGAATAGATTTTGTTGTTGTAATAAGTCGTTTCTCGCCATGGAATACCTGCTGTAAATTGATAATTTGTCCGCCATAAGCCATTACTATGGCTTGCATGCCCAAACACACACCAAGAATCGACTTTTGAGAAGCAATGGATTGAATTAAGTCGGGCAAATTGTTGTCGTTCGGAGTTCCTGGGCCAGGCGAAATAACAATTTTGCTGTAGTTGGCAGTGATTTTTGGCTCAATTTGGTTTACAGGAACAATATCGACTTCTTCGGCACCAGCAACCAGCAAGCTTTCGCGCAGGATATGCGTGAACGAGTCGAAATTATCTATTAGAAGAATCTTACTCATATGAAAGATGCAAAAATACTAAACCATTTTTAGAGTACGAATAAAAACATGGATGAAATTGCGCGCCAAAACAATCAACCCTTCGTTTGTTTTTTTTACCTTTGACATCGAAAATCGGATTGACGAATTGCTCAACTTGCTTTTCAACGGTATCAAAAAAAGGAACTGAAATGGATATCATAATCACAGGTGTTGGTCGGGGAATTGGCAATGCTATTGCTGTTGAGGCTCTAAAACAGACCAGCAACAGGGTTGTTGGTATCAGCAAAAGCAGCAATTCGTTCGAAGAACTTAGCAAAGTGGGTGCTCAAACAAACTCCACGTTTCATGGCTTGGAAGCCGATTTGATGCTCGATGCTTATTTGCCGACTTTAGCAAGAATGATTACAACGCTCAATTTTCGTCCGCAAATACTAATCAACAATGCTGGCATGCTGGTGAAGAAGGATTTTCTCGATACGAACGAAGGCGACTATGAGCGTTGTTTTCGACTCAATTTTTGGTCTCCATTCAGGCTTATTCAGGCCATCTTGCCACACATGCCAAAAGGTGCTCATATTGTAAACATAAGCAGCATGGGAGGTTTTCAGGGTAGTCAGAAATTTCCCGGATTGACCGTTTACAGCGCCTCGAAAGCTGCTATTGCCAATCTAACCGAAAGTTTGGCCGAAGAATTAAAGCCCAATGGTGTTTTTGTGAATGCTATTGCGCCAGGTTCTGTGCAAACCGATATGCTCGAAGAAGCATTTCCAGGATTTAAAGCTTCGGTGTTGCCCGAAGAAGCAGGACAATTTATTTGGCAATTTGCCACCACCGCCCATCGCTTTATGAATGGAAAAATCATACCTCTTTCACTAGGAAATCCCTGATAAAAATGGAAAAAATTGAACACGATGGCATTGTGAGCGAAGTCCGTCAGGGCGAGTTGGTCATTACAATTGTGTCGGTTGGTGCCTGCGTTTCGTGCCAGGTGAAATCGGTTTGCAATCCGTCCGATGCTAAGGAAAAAGTTTTTGAAGTAAAAATTGCAAATGCTGCCGATTTTAAAGCCGGGCAATGGGTGAAACTTACAATCAGCGAAGGATTAGGATTGCTGGCAGTTTTGCTAAGCTTTATTCTGCCAATAGTAATACTTGCAACTTCGTTTTTTGTAATGTCGGCATGCGGTCTCAACGAAGCTATTGCTGGTTTAGGTTCGCTAGTTGCAACTGCAGCATATTTTTTAATTCTGTATTTGACCCGAAAAGGTGCTGCTAAAAAATTCGCTTATACCGTCTCAAAATATGAAGATTAACTACCATGTTTCGCTAAAAGATTTCAATACTTTTGGCCTCGATGCAAAAGCAGCGTGCTTAATCGAAATTGAAGATTGGGACGATTTGCAGGCTTTGTCCGATTCGACGAGCGATTTTCCAAAGCCATACTATTGCATAGGGCAGGGAAGCAATCTGCTTTTTTCGCGCGATTATGAGGGTACGCTCATTCGTATGGCAAACAACAGCTGGGAAGTAATTGAAGAATATCAAGACTATGTGTTGATTCAAGCTGGAGCTGGTTGTATTTGGGACGAATTTGTTGAGCAAACGTTGGCAAAAGGATATTTTGGACTCGAAAACTTGTCGCTCATTCCTGGAACGGTAGGAAGTTCACCCGTTCAGAATATTGGTGCTTATGGAGCCGAAGCAGCCCAGTTTATTGAACGTGTTCATTGTTTCGATTGGGAGACTGGATTGTTTGCTACACTCGAAAAAGAATATTGCGAATTTGGCTACAGGCAAAGTATTTTCAAACAGCATCCGTCGTGGGTGGTTATTTGGATCGAATTTGCCTTGAGCAAAATGGCGCAAACTCAAACATATTACCAAGCACTCGAAGACTATTTGGAGAAAAACGAATTAGATTCAGGTAATCCGTTGGTTGTGCGCAGTGCGGTGGTCGAAATTCGCAACAGTAAGCTTCCCGATTACAAAAAAATTGGCAATGCAGGAAGTTTCTTCAAAAACCCAGTGGTCGGTGCCGAACTGTTTGAATCGATAAGGGCAAAACACCCACAAATGCCTTTTTATGTTGAGTCGGAAACTACCTACAAAATTCCAGCAGCTTGGCTTATTGAACAATGCGAATGGAAGGGCGTTCGTTTAAACGGAGCTGGCGTTCACGAAAATCAAGCGCTCATTTTGGTGAATCTTGGTTGGGCAACAGGGAAAGATGTGCTCGAATTGGCCGATCGTATAGTGGAGAGCATAAAAAATAACTTCGGAATACAATTGCACCCCGAAGTTATAGTGTTGTAAACAGAAAATATTTTATTTCTTGAAAAAATTCGCCGATTCGTCGGTTGGCATAATTTGTTCCTTGAAACAATATGCACCAGTTTTAGCCGATTTTTCCATTTTGATTACTTTACTATATCCGCGTGTGGTAGCAGATTTCAGGGTTGCAACTACTTTCTTTGCCATGGTTCAGCTTATTTAATTTCTTTGTGAATAGTATATTTCTTCAGGACCGGATTGAATTTCTTCAATTCCAAACGCTCGGGCGTGTTTTTCTTGTTCTTCGTAGTGATATAGCGCGATGTGCCAGCTACTCCAGTTGTCTTATGCTCGGTGCACTCGAGAATAACCTGAACACGTGCATCCTTACTTTTCTTTGCCATTTCAGTATTTTTTGGGCTGCAAAAGTAGAAATTATTTTTTAATCCACCAAATGTATTTTGATATTTATTTTTGAATCAGACTTTTTTCTACAACAAAGTAGAATAACGACTTTTTTTTCGATAGAATTATTAGCATGCCGCCTTTTTACGAGGCAATTGTTTTTGGGAGAATCATTTTTTTTGTTATGTGGAAAAATGAATCATTTTTTTCTTTTGAAAAGTCTAATTATAAACTGTCTCCATTTTAGAGAGACTTACAAAACCAGTAATAGCTTCTCTACAATTTCAGAAAAACACCCTCACTTGCATATTGCCGGTATGCACCACTGGATTGCCTTCGCTGGCACGTCCATCGTAGATGAAATTGAGCTGCATATTGGCTCCCAAGGTGCGCTGAATGCTGATGCTCCAAGTATAATTGCGTCCTGGTTTGAGGCCTTCGAGCATAATGTAGCCCAAATTGCTGTCGGTAACACCATTGTAGCTTATCTGCAGCATATTGAATTGCAACAAAGCTAGCCCTTTTGCAGCTTTGCTAAATTTTAGCTCCATTCCGCCTTTGCGAACAATGGCTCGTTGAGTGCCAGAGTTGTTGTTTTTTTCGGCATACCGAAACAACAGCGACCACCTAAATGATGTTCCGGGCTGCCATGCAATCGATGGTTTTATATTTTGTTCATCGATGCTGTAATTGCTGCTTGCGAAATATTCCGACTGAAAAAACTTGTTGCCTTGTAGTCCCGACAGTTCCAAAATCCAGCTTTTAAACAAGGTTTTTCCAATTTTAAGTTCGTCAACCCTAGTTTGCCTGTCTTCGAAACCATTGGTGAGCAAACCTCTGTTGCGACTATTGCTGTTGGTCCAGCTAATCGACAGTCGCGAATCGAGCGTTTTAAAGGCAAGCACATTGCGCCAATTGGCATTTTGTGTTACCAGCATCGTATCGCTGGCATCGCCATTGAACGGAATATACATTTCAGATGCTTGCCCCGACGATGTTTTTTTGTCCCAGCTGAATGCACTTCGATTGTTGATTCGTTTAATCAGCTTCAAGAGACCTTTGTCTTTTTTGAGCCATTCGGTCGGACTCAGTGCCAAATTTCCCGATAATTGCGACGAAAAAACACGAATATATTCATTTGTAGGTGTATAAACTCTGATGAAATTGCCCTGATCGGTAAATGCAGCTGGTTCAAATTCGTCTAACTCGCGTATGCTGTTGCCATTGTAATCGTTCCATGTATAAACGCCTTGTCCGGGTGTAACCTCGAGGTACGAAAACTCTTTTTTGGCTTCCATTCCCGAACCTGCTTCGTAATTGAGGCCAAAAATTATAAAACGCTTGTGGATGCGACCGTTGTATTCGGCTCGTCCGAGCAGAAATTCCTCGTTGGGTGTTGTTCCGGTTTTGTAAACCACATTGCGATAGGTAGTGCGAAGCAACAGCTGATTGGTTCCCAAAACGGGTCCAGCTGTTTCGAATCCCACATCGGTTGTGTATGTTTGAGGAATAAGCTGGTTGGCGCTTGCAATCTCATCTTCGCGATACTGATAAAACAATTTTCCGCTGCGTCCGCTGCTATCGGCCAATGCCGAATAGAATTTTGCCGACCACCAGTTGAACGATCCTGCATGAAGCAAATTGCTGTCGATTGAATTGATGAGCTTCGATTCGCCATTGGCTTCGGCTCCAATGCTAAAAACACCCAATTTGCGCTCAATCAAATTCTGATAGCGAAGAAAACGGGCATTGTTGTCTCCTGCTGGCGATGCCAAATACGATGCCGACGAAAGAAATCGCAGCTTTTTCCAATTTTTATTCAACAACAAGCTGTTTTGATACGAAGCATTGGCAGCATCGCGAATAAAAAAACCACTACCGAATCGGAATTTATCTTTTTGCGCATTTTGCAACATCACATCGGCCAATCCAAACCACAAGTTTTTGTTGGTTTCCATCAAATCCAAATTCCAGTCGCGCGAAAACTCAACACTTCTAAAACGATCAATTTCGGCAAAGCTTCGGTCGGTTATTTCGGTGCGAATGTTGGTGCTTAGCTGCCATTTTTTAATGGTGTCGTGTCCAATTTGTTGAAGATTCTTAAAATTGACCGTAATTGCATGGCCAGTATTGCTGGCGTCGTTTATTGTCGAAAATAAATTTATATCGTTGTTGCTTAGAGCATATTCGGCATTTAAAACAGTATTTGGTCTAAATTGGTATGCTGCCCTGAATGTGTACATTTCTTTCTTTTTGGGAGTGATAAGCAACACCACTGGTTCGTATTCGCCTTGCTGAATTCCAGCCAGCGGAGCCACCCATTTAAAAACACGTCCGTTGGCACTGCTTCCGGTTTGAACATAATTTCCATTATTTTTGCCCACATACGAAAAAGTGAGTGCATACAAAGCACTGTCGGTGCTGGTCGAATACACAAAAACGCTGTCGTAGCCAAGCGTGTCAATCATGGCATACATCACTCGCTCGGTGGTGAAGCCAATGCTGTCGATGCCCGTAGAATAGGCCTGCCCAATGCTATCGCCAACCAACGACATGATTATTTTCTGTTCGTCGCTCAAATCTTGTTGAACCGATTGGTTTTTCAGGTCCGATTCGGACATCATGCTAAAACCTGTCGAAAATTTGCCCGACACATAATCGATATCGGAAGTTACCAGCGAGCGAGCATAATTCTTGTCGGAATATTCAAATTCGGCTACAATTCGCGATTTCGACGAGATTGCAATACGCGAAGTGAATACAATTTCGGCAGTATTGTAGTCAATAATATAGTCGTTGTCTTCGCCTCGCACCATTTGCGCGCCGTCGATATAAAGTTTTTCGCTTCCAGCCAAAACAATGATAAATGTTTCGTTGTTGTTTCCTTTTAGCTTGTATGGACCTTGATTTCCTTCGATGGCGGTAATTTCTTGCCGAGCATATCGTCCTTTGCCAAATGCACCCGAAAAGCGCACATGCATTTCGTCGTTGTTGGTGAGTTGTGGCGCAAAAGTGGTTTGAAAATCGCCACCTTGCGCTTTGCGATTATATTTCAAAAAATAATTCACCGGAGCCGATTGGCTTTCGATGTCGCCTGCAGTGAAAGATGTTTTGTCTTTTTGAAGACGAATATACACCTTGTCGAACTCCTGAATTTGCTGTGTGTTGCCCTCGGGTTGAATAGGGACATTGTTGTCGGAAATGGCAGCTTGAATTTCGAGATCGTTGTTGAGTTTTCCCGAAAGCATAAGATTGAGCGACGAATTGAGCGAGAAATCTTGTCGGTTTCCAACACTAAACCCACGTGTGATGCTTCCCGATTTGTTGAGCCCATCGGTTTCGAGCCATTCGTCGTTATTGGCGTTTCCTGTTGCATCGAAGGGATTGTAATAGTTGTTTAATTCCGGAAAAAGCAGTGTGGTGTCTTTGTGCTGGTAGCGTGCACTGAGGTTTACATTCATTGCTTCCCATTCAATGGTAGCTGTTCCCGACATCGGGAATTTGCTTTTTTCGAAATAGATAATTCCTGTATTGATGTTGTAGTCGAACCACGATGTGTCGGCAACTGAACCATCGGGCAAAACAATTGCAATAGAAGCTGGATCGACGGTAAAAGAATCGAGTTGCAACGAGTCGGGCAGCGGAAATATGAGCGACATGGTTTTCATGGCCAGATTCTGCTGAGCCAGAACCTGCAAGCCAATGAGTAAAAGAAATATTATTCCGGTAAACCTCCGCATGCGATAATGAACGTAAACAAAGATAAAGTATTTTTAATTGAATTATTTTTTGGTAGCTCAATTCAACAAAAAACATCCCAATAAATATGTTTTGGAGCCTAAAAAGCCGCAAAAACGCTATTTCAGCAAAATGCCACAAGTAAATACCGCAGTTAGGCTGAATGGATTGCTAAGAAAACGTTGCTGAGCAATTGCAACAGTGGGCAGAGATGCTTGTTTTTTTACATACTCATTTGAATTGAGAACAATCATGGGTCCTCCACCAACGCCAGCACAAAAACCCAGCATGATAGCGGGAGCAACCAATTTATTATACCCAAAAACAAAGTGCAAAGTAGATAAAATCCCCTTGACACGTGTTTCGACAGTTTGTCCAGAATAGGCAATTCCCGAATCGGATGGAAAATAGATATTGTCGTTGAAAGAAATATAATTTAACGACAACAAAAAGCCAATATATGCGCCTTGCATTTTGGGTCGAACCGAAAGACCACTAAATTTGACTGTTTCAGAATAAATATTTTTCCAAGCAAAATTGAGCTGAAATCCTTTCAAATTCTCATTTAAAGGCAAAGCCATTGGTGCAAGAACACCAGCTTGAATTTCGTAGGTCATTTTTTTTGCAAAAAGATGCTCATATCCTACATAAAAATGATTAAACATGGGTCCCAATGGACTAAACTCAATCATGTTTTTGCGCGGTGCCGATTTTTTCATTTTGGTCACCACATCAGGGAATTTGTCGAAAAAGTAAAGCGTATTTCCGTTTTCGTAAGTGGCTCTTTGCAACTCGCTTGTATGAATCCGATACTCTTTATCGGGTTCATCAACCAACACAATGGTTACGACACTCTTCTCAATTTTGACAATCTTTCCTAAAATTTCCTCATCGCTCCAAGTAACCAAAGTGTCCTGTCCAAAAAGCGACAATGCTGCACAAAGGAAAAAGGAAAATAGCAGGATTTTAGTCATTCATTATATTATAGAGATGCTTTTTTGTACGCTTTTAGGGTGTTTTGAAGCAATGCAGCTATGGTTGTTAATCCAACACCGCCTGGAACTGGCGTAATCCAAGAAGCTTTTTTTGAAACTTCATCAAAATCGACATCGCCAACCAAGCGGAAACCACTTTGCTTCGAGCTGTCTTCGAGGCGATGAATGCCAACATCAATCACCACAGCACCTTCTTTCACCATATCGGCAGTAACAAAACGAGGCTTTCCAATAGCAGCAATTAGAATATCGGCCGATGCGGCAATTTCTTTTAGATTTTGGGTTTTGCTGTGGCACAGAGTTACTGTTGAATTTCCTGGGTTGGTTGTTCGCGACATTAGAATTGACATAGGAGTTCCTACAATATTGCTGCGCCCAATTACAACACAATGTTTGCCAACTGTTTCAATTCCACTGCGTTTGAGCATTTCCATAATACCAGCAGGTGTTGCAGAAACAAAACCATCCTGCCCTAGAACCAGCTTACCAACATTAACTGGATGAAAACCATCCACATCTTTATCGGGGTTAATCATCGAAATAATTTTTTGTTCGTCGAACTGCTCAGGCAGAGGCAATTGAACAATAAAACCATCTATTTCTGGGTCGTTGTTTAGAAAATTAATGGTGTTTTCGAGCTCTTTTTCAGTAATAGATTTGTCGAGCCGATAAAGAGTGGAAGTAATCCCAACGCTTTGGCAATTTTTCTCTTTGCTGGCTACATAGGTTTGGCTGGCTGGATCGTCGCCAACTAATACAGCAGCAAGATGAGGAGCTCGTGCTCCATTGTCGATCATAGCTGCCACCTCGGCTTTTATTTCAGCCTTTATTTGTTCACTTATCAGTTTTCCGTCAATCAATTTCATATTTTCTGTTTTTTATTATCTTCGAACGTTTTTCATTTGCTTCATGGCATTGCGAGCTCCACCCGTGGTAACCATTTTCATGATTTTGCGGGTGTCTTCGAACTGTTTAATCAGCTTATTCACATCGGGAACTGTTGTTCCGCTTCCAGTTGCAATACGCAAACGGCGCGAGCCATTGAGCAAAGACGGGTCAGTTCTTTCGGCAGGAGTCATCGAATAAATAATGGCTTCGATACTTTTGAATGCGTTTTCGTCGATATCGATATCTTTCATTGCCTTACCCATTCCCGGAATCATGCCCATGAGGTCTTTCATATTGCCCATTTTCTTCACCTGATGAATCTGTTTCAAGAAATCGTCGAAAGTGAATTGGTCTTTTGCAAGTTTTTTCTGCAATTTTCGGGCTTCTTCTTCGTCGAATTGCTCTTGAGCTTTTTCAACCAACGAAACAATATCGCCCATCCCAAGAATACGGTCGGCCATACGTTCGGGATGGAAAACATCAATGGCATCCATTTTCTCGCCAATTCCGACAAATTTGATTGGTTTGTCAACAACGGCCTTAATTGAAATAGCAGCTCCACCACGCGTGTCGCCATCGAGTTTGGTGAGAATAACACCGTCAAAATTGAGTACTTCGTTGAAAGCCTTGGCAGTATTTACCGCATCTTGTCCTGTCATAGCATCGACTACAAACAACGTTTCGGCAGGATTAACAGCCGAATGGATGTTGCGGATTTCCTCCATCATTTCCTCATCAACAGCCAAACGACCAGCAGTATCGATAATTACAGTATTGATACCGTAATTTTTAGCGTGCGCAACACCATTTTTGGCAATTTTGACTGGGTCGGTAACACCTTCTTCGCTGTAAACCTCAACGCCAATTTGCTCGCCAAGAACCTTAAGCTGAGCAATAGCAGCCGGACGATAGACGTCGCAGGCAACCAAAAGAATCTGACGCCCTTTTTTACTTTTTAAATAGCTGGCAAGCTTAGCCGAAAACGTTGTTTTTCCCGAACCTTGCAAACCCGACATCAGAATAATGGATGGATTGGGTTTAAGGTTGATTTCTTGTTTTTGGCCTCCCATAAGAGCAGCCAATTCGTCGTGAACAATCTTAACCATCATTTGTCCTGGCGAAACCGATTTGATGACATCTTGTCCAAGAGCTTGCTCTTTTACCTTATCGGTAAATTGCTTAGCTGTAGCATAGTTGACATCGGCATCGAGTAAAGCCTTTCGAATTTCCTTGACAGTTTCGGCAATATTAATTTCGCTGATTCGTCCTTGCCCTTTAAGCAGCTTGAACGCTTTATCTAACCTGTCGCTCAGACCTTCAAACATAGAGAAATTATTTTAGACAAAAGTACAAAATATTTTCAAATTAATTTGAGCGACAAAGCTATAACAGCAATTAAGCAATTAAATATTTCTTCTCATGTAATCAGATCTCCGCTATTATAGGCAATAAAAACCCCTGCTGATGATTTTTTATCAACTTTTTTATTACCCTGAAACTATTT
>DYON01000301.1 GCA_020720525.1 Acetofilamentum sp. | reverse complement strand
CATTTAAAGAACCTCGCACAGAAATAAGATGTATCAAAGGGATATATTATAAATACGAAGTGCGATATCAGTACAATAAATAAAAAAAACCGATAAAACCACTGTTCGATTATTGGGTAAACTCTCCGAGAAAGACGGCTTTATCCATTCGGATAAAGATTTGATTCGTCAAAAAGCAACACAACTGCCAAAGGTGGACGTTAAAAACTTTGGGGTTTACAATCTGTTCTTTAATTTGTTGAGTGTAGGGTTTAGTCTATTGAAATCCATTTTTAAAGAAGAAGTTGTAGAAAAATTATTGTCTTTTTCGATGATGCGATGGGCGTATCAATCGCCCATTAAAAGAGCTTCAAATTACCATATACATAATTATTGTTCAGAAATATGGAGTAAAGAAAGCATTTCTGACAAACAGATATAATCCGGCACACGATTTTGACGAACAAATCCACCTAATGTATTTGTTTTCGGCTCAACTGAAACAGCCTGTATATTATCGTTTAATAAATGGGACTATCACAGATATTAGCTCAATGTCGCTATGTGTCAAAGAAATGAATGTTAAGGATGTTGTTTTTATTGCCTACAGAGGATTTTATAGCGAAAAAAACATAAACGAATTAAATGAGAATAAACTCCAATACACTATCCCTTTGCGAAGGAACAATTAGCTTATCGACTTTATGCCACTCAAACAAGCAAACTACAAAAAAGAAATTGGAAATTACTTCATCTTTCAAGAAAGAGTTATTTGGTTTTACCAATACGAACGGGATGGCAAAAAACTGTCAACTTTTTTTAGGACTATACATTGTGAAACTATACAATTAAGAAGCAAAAAAGAGATTGTCGCCCAGTGTGTTTCACGGCAAAATGGAGATTAAACAGCCGTGAAATGTAAAGCCTGTCCTGAGTATTTCGAAGGAAAGGATGACAGTCGAAAAGACTATTTACTACACCAACCCTTCACGTCTTCGAGTGTTGGCATTGGAATATCGAGTTTGAGCTTTTTGCGCATGCCCCCCAAATCGTTGAAAAGCTTATTGGGATTAGCATTTTTTAGGTCGTCGATTGAATTGATTCCCATTTTCAGAACCACAGGAGCCCAATCGGTATGAACACCCGCTTCTACAAGCAACTCAGGAGTAATAGCTTCTTTCTTTTTCTCGGGGCGCATCTGTGGGAAGAAAAGTACATCTTGAATAGAATGGCTGTTGGTCATAATCATTGCCAATCGGTCAATCCCAATTCCAAGCCCTGCGGTTGGAGGCATTCCCAGCTCAATAGCGCGCAGAAAATCTTCGTCGAGCATCATAGCTTCTTCGTCGCCGCGCTTTCCAAGCTCCAATTGGTCTTCGAAGCGTTTGCGCTGATCGATTGGGTCGTTGAGCTCGCTGTAGGCGTTGCAAATTTCTTTTCCATTCACAATAGCTTCGAAACGCTCAACCAATCCTTCTTTGCTGCGGTGCTTTTTCGCTAATGGCGACATTTCAACTGGATAATCTGTAATGAATGTTGGTTGAATAAGCTTTCCTTCTACCGTTTCGCCAAAAATCTCATCAATAAGTTTTCCTTTTCCCATCGAGGAATCGGTCTCTATTTTCAATTTTGCAGCAGTAGCGCGCAAATCGGCTTCGTTCATTTCAGAAATATCGATTCCAGTATATTCTTGAATGGCTTCGAACATGGTAAGGCGCTTCCAAGGACGTTTGAAATTGATATCGTTTTCGCCAACACGAACCACAGTAGCTCCTGTGAGGTCGATGGCAATTTTTTCGACCATTTCCTCCACCAATTCGGCCATCCAATTGTAGTCTTTGTAGGCCACATAAAGCTCCATTTGGGTGAATTCGGGGTTGTGAAAGCGATCCATACCTTCGTTGCGAAAGTCTTTTGCAAATTCATAAACACCGTCGAAACCACCAACAATCAAACGTTTCAGGTACAATTCGTTGGCAATTCGCAAATACAATGTGGTTTGCAGCGTATTATGAAAAGTTTTGAACGGACGTGCAGCAGCTCCGCCATAAATGGGTTGCAAGACTGGAGTTTCCACTTCGAGATAGCCTTTCGACGAAAGAAATTCGCGCATCGAGGCAGCCAAACGAGAGCGTTTAACAAATGTTTCGCGAACATGAGGATTCACAACCAAATCGAGTGAACGATTGCGGTAACGTTGTTCGGGATCGGTAAAAGCATCGTAAACCATATCGTCTTTTTCTTTAACAATGGGCAGTGGAGTGAGCGATTTGCTCAACAAAGTTAACTCATGTGCATGAACAGTGATTTCGCCCATTTGGGTAACGAAAACAAATCCGCGAACTCCAACAATATCGCCAATATCGAGCAAGCGTTTAAAAACTGCATTGTACAACGTTTTGTCTTCGCCAGGGCAAAGGTCGTCGCGCTTCACATAAACCTGAATGCGACCTTGAGCATCTTGAATTTCAACAAAAGATGCTGCACCCATGATTCGGCGCGACATGATGCGTCCTGCAATGGAAACTTCTTTGAATTTATCGGGATTGTTGTTGAACTCTTTCAGAATTTCTTCTGAACAAGTAGTTACAGGATACAAAGCTGCAGGATAGGCATCGATGCCCATTTCGTTGAGTTGTTTTAGCGCATCGCGGCGCAACAATTCCTGTTCGGATAATTCTGCCATAGCTCGAAATTTTTTGCAAAGATAAAACGATTTTCACAGTCGCAGAATAAGCGCCAACAACAATTGATAGGCGTTCTCCTTTTCACTTCTATATGCTTAACACATATATAATACGGGGGGGTATTGCATTTTACTAATAAATCTTGTATATTTGCATTTCTAACTTCAATAATATGAAACTAGTCTTTACATTATTGTTTGTTGCAATTGCATTGTTCGGATATGGACAAAATGGTCAGAAATGGTCATTAAATGGAAACAGTGGAAGTACAACTAATTTTTTGGGAACTACCAATGCGGCTCCACTAATATTTAAAACAAACAACACCGAAAGAATTACCATTGGTTCGGATGGAGTCATTTACTTGAACTCGTTTGCTACTTATCCAGCTGGATTGTTGTATGCAGATGCAGGTGGAAAATTGA
>DYON01000300.1 GCA_020720525.1 Acetofilamentum sp. | reverse complement strand
TCTATCGAGATAATCTTCGCCCAAGCTGTTTTTAATCCAATTTATTTCTTCAATAAATGTTTTCTTCTCGACTTCCGTTGTTTTTGTGCTGAGCGTGTTGCGCCCAATGCGTCCTAACGTTCTATCCGAAAGGGTTTTGTACTTCTCAATATCTGTAATCAGCATTTTGATAAAGGACATCAAGGCATCGTTTTTAGCATCTAAAATTTTCAGAGCATATTTCAGGTTTTCGTGCGCTTTGGCTTCCAACGATTTGGGAGAAAATCCTTTTTTGGTTGTTGATTTAAAATCTTTTACTCCATTGTATGCCGACCAAAAATTAGCTGAAAGTGGAATGTAAGGCGTTTCAAACTCGCATTTTACCAACTCCAACATTTCTTCAAACGTTATTTCTTTTACCTCTTGATTTTCAGCATCTATTTCCACTACATGCGTAAACAAACTCAAGCCTTTACGACGTAATACACAAACCTGATTGTCCGTAAATGCTTTTCCTGATTTTATACGTGCCGGCAGTTCGGCAATACGCTCAATCACTTCAGGATGTTTTTCATCTATTTCAAAATAGCTGTTACGGATGCGGGTAGCCAGACTTTCTTCGCCTTCGTTATCCGGATTTTCGTTTACTTTGTTGAATAATCCGGCAGCTGTGGGTACTTCGTCGGCATCAAACATTTTGGAATCCTCGCCTAAGGCGTTATGAATCAAAAACATCTTCTGCATGGCTATTTCACGTATCTGAACTACGCTGGAACCGGCTTCGCTCGGGAAAAAGTTATAGATATACAGTTCGTTGAAAACCTTCGCGCCAATACGATTGATGCGCCCCACGCGCTGAATGACGCGGGTAGGATTCCACGGAATATCGTAGTTGATAATAACGCCTGCTCGGTTGAGGTTGAAACCTTCCGACAGTTTATCGCTTGTAATCAGTATGTCGAAGTCGTTTTCCTTTTCGCTCTTGTATTGGGCGTTGAAGTTGGCATTCAGTGTTTTGTGTAGCGTGGGTGTCATACCACCATCGCAAATTAGCATCCGTGTGCCAAATTTAGCTCTCAAATACGGTTCCAAATGTTTCACGGTATCCACATATTCGCTGAAAACAATAATTTTACGGTTTTTATTTTGGCGAATAATTTTTTCTATTTCAGTTGAAACGGCATCGCGTTTAGGGTCGTTTACTACAATATTCAATTGTTCCAAATGCATTTTTATCACTTTAAATAAAGCAATATCTGTGTCGATATTTTCAAAAAACTCCTTTTTTCGTTTGAATTTCGACGTGTCATACACCGTATTGTTTTTGGGAACACGCTTGGTGAGCACATTATTTTCGTAATCGTCTAAAATTTGTAGTATGCTTTCCATGTTTTCCTCTTCCATCAAAGTATCCATCAATTTTCGGTCGAGAATATATTTGCCTCCTGTTTTGGTTATAAAGGCTTTTACCCGTTCGTGTATGGCCAAAAATCGGTTGATAGATTCGCTAAAAGCACCAAACGAACTTTCGAAACGCTTTACTAAAAGGCGACGCATAAAGTCGAATAAGTTGGCTTGTTGGTTGTAAGCACGGTTGCCATGCTCGTCTAACTTTTCGTTTTCTTTCGGGTCGTTTTCATACGCAAATGGCTGATAAATAGCGCCGCTAAACTGTCCTTCTTCGCCAAAATAGCTTGTCAATACATCATTATAAAAACTACTTTGCGATGGTGTGAGTGCGAAAAACAGTTCTTTGGGGTCGCATACAGTCGATAGTTCGGTAACTTCGCGTGAGTACACATAATCGTTGCGCAAGTCCAATCTGTTACGACGGATAATGACAGGCGAAATCACATTTTTTATCTGGCTGGCAAGTCGTTTGGTTTCTTCACGTACTTTGCTGAGTTGAAAGTCATTTTCGCCAAACAATTCAGCATAAAACTTACGGGCTTTGGCTTTTTTCTCCTCCTTTTTGGAATTGCTGTACTTCATTATATCCGATAGTTTTTTAAAACGCGTATCATAACCGGCAAATAATGCCTCCAAATCGTGGTCGATGGTAATGCCCGATTTGCCCGGAACGATAAAAAGTTTGAGCAACGAAAAAATATCTGCCGGCGAGTTATTAAATGGCGTGGCAGTAAGCAAAATAACGATCCGATCACGACATATTTTCAGTAAAGCTTCATAATCTTCGGTATCCTGATTGCGGTAATAGTGCGCTTCGTCCACTATTATCACTTCAATATTTTTATTATCAATAGATTTGGCAATATCTACCAATTTGCCACGACTTTCTACTTCGGCGGTCAGACCAAAATTATATACATATTCGTACCAGCCAGTTGGGTTATCGACATTTCGGTCACCAATTAGTCCCGGCGGACAAATAATCATGGTTCGTCGGTCGATGTTTTTGGCTATCATTGCGGCAATTACCGATTTTCCCAAACCCACCACATCGGCAATTACCACGCCTTTGTATTCGTCGATAATGCTTAATCCCTGATTCACAGCATCCAATTGATACGAAAATTCCGTAAAACCATTTTTTGTAAGTAATTCCGTAACGCTCGATTTTATTTGTTTGGTTTGTTGCAAGTCGATATAAGTTTTCAGTATCAGCGCGTAGGCTTCGTAAGGTGTTACCTTTGCCGCCAAAGTTTTAGCACCCACATAATCAATTACTTTTTGTTTTTGGAAATCAATTTCGGTTATGGGCGCAGCATCTTTCCAAAGCGCATCGAAATAATCGTTTGCGTCATTAAAACCATAATCTTTTATCTCTACATTAAATTCTTCCTGACCTGCCAATCCTGCCGAAGTAAGGTTGCTGCTACCAGTAATAAATTGACCTTGCATACCTTGCAATGTTGCTTGCGCATCGTTCAGTTTAAATAAATACAATTTGGCATGGTTTGGATGCTGGGTTTTACGCATTATCAACCGCCCTTGCTCTATCATTTCGAGGAAAAAATACACCTGATTGTAAAACTCTTCGGTATCGGCATTGTCGGTGTTCAGTGCTTTGCGTAGCGATTCCATAAAGGCATTAAAGCGGTCTTCGTCCGACGTGCGCTCCTCGTCATAACCATATTCCACCAAGTTATCGTGT
>DYON01000299.1 GCA_020720525.1 Acetofilamentum sp. | reverse complement strand
CATGAACAATATTGCTTAAAAGAAGCGAAAATACAACAAATAATTTATTTTTCATTTTTGTGAAATTTTATTTTCTTTATTACGGTGAACAATTAAGGCAAAAAATTGGCGGGCAAACTTGACTCACTTTCTTTTCGAACTAATTGTTACACTTTTACAAATGTACTATTTTTTATTTTAACCACAAATTTTGTCCGCTTATTTTTAGGCTTTGTTAACTTTAGGTTTCTATTTGCTTTTAGTCGAGTAAAAATCCCCAAATTCAAAGCTCTTCAGTGTGTTTTTTTGCAGTTTTTTATGCCCGAAGCTCTAAAGTCAGCCACTTTATTTTTGAAAAACTAACTTTTGTA
Organism: Acetofilamentum sp.; assembly: GCA_020720525.1. GTDB lineage: Bacteria > Bacteroidota > Bacteroidia > Bacteroidales > DTU049 > GWF2-43-63. The sequence goes on along the minus strand of DYON01000299.1, from coordinate 2,747 downwards.
ATTTACCAATTTCAGCCGAAAATTAGTTGCGTTTTCAAATCAGCCGTGTTTATCGAGATAAACTCGACCCTGATGCCAATCTGTCCGAATTGCCCTTCACCTATTCTGCCAATTTAGCAAACGATCCTTTGGCATTTCTTTGCATTCCGCAAAATTAAGTTGATAGAGTGACAACCCTCGCCAATTCAGGCACAACCAAATTGAAAAAGCGTGTTTTCTTTTCTCAAGGCGATCTCGAAAAAACACGAGATTTCTTTGCGGCTGGCATGAAAACCACATGCAGTGCGGGCGATAATGCTCAGATTCTGCTTTCAAACAGAACCGAAAATAGACTATGAAGCCTTCTTAAAGACAGTCTCGATAGGATAGGAGTAAAGGCTGAAATTCATAGTGTGATTAATTCGGCCGAATCGGCAGTGAAGATGGTTGACGCAGCCGACTGCATTATTGGAATGCCAGCAGAATTGTATTACATGAGTTGTATCGCTCCAAACTTACGTCCCAAGAGTGTGCTTTTGGCTGCCGACATTGCCACCCAATCGATGATTGACCGCATCAAATACAATTGGAAATGTAATGTTTTTACCCATTACGGACACACGGAGTTTGGCTATGGTTGTGTTGTCGACTGCCATCAACATCAGGGACTTCATTTGCGACAGGTCGATCATATTTTCGAAATCATTGACCCACAACTGGAATTCCATCTAACCCAGGCGAAGTTGGAGAAATTGTAATAACCACCCCGACAAACGAAGCCATGCCGCTCATTCGCTAATGAACTGGCAATTGCACATGCTTTAGTATTAATCCATGCCATTGTTGCAGCAATCTCCCTCGCTTTGAAAAATTGGAAGGTCGAATGATAAACAATGTTCAAATTGGCAACAATCAAACAATAAACATTCATCAACTCAACGAGCTCCTTTATGCTAATCCTGCCGTTCGTGGGTTCAATGCTTTTTTATCGCAAGTGGACAAAAAGCAAGTTTTACATTTAACAATTGATGCATTTGATCATTTTGATTTACTTCCCATTTCTTCGAGGTTGCCAAAAGACCTTCCTGTTGCGTTTTCATACGGTAATGCAGATCCATTTAATTTCAGAATGAAGAGCCAAATACAATTTAGATAGAAAAAACACGTAATTTCGCCCTATGCCACATAATGGTTTGAGAATATTTACCGCACTTATCCCTGCTGCTGGTTTCAGCAGCAGAATGGGAACCCCAAAACTATTTCTGCCATGCTCCGGTGGTAAAACTATGATTGAAGAACTCGTTTCCGGTTATATTGATTTTGGAATCAAGCAAATGATCATTGTTGTCAATGAAATGGAATTTCCTGAGTTCAAAAAAAGAAGTATCGTGTTTCCCGAACAGGTGAAAGTTGTGATTAATAGCCAACCAGAACTTGGTCGTTTTCGCTCAGTAAAAATCGGCCTTGCCCAATTGGATGTACCAAAAGGGTGCTTCTTGCAAAATATCGATAACCCTTTTGCGGGTGTGGAAGTCTTGCAAAGCTTAGCTGCTCATTATCAGTTCAATTCGGTAGCAATGCCTTTTTATAAGGGAAAAAGCGGCCACCCCATTCTTATTGGGGACGAAATTTGGGCAAACCTTTTAAATCATGAAAAAGATGATGCTATTTTCAGTGAACAATTAAGCCTTTACCCAATGGTGAATGTACCAGTACCGACTTCAACCATCCTTATCAATCTCAACAAACCAGAAGATTATCAAACTTATATTGCAAAGAGATCGATTAGATAGAGACAAGGTAGTGGAGTTTATTTTTGAGGGACGATTTAGTCTCAATTTTTATCAGCAAAATCACTGATATATTTCGTGTCTTTTTTTCTTATAAATATGAGTGGAAATAAATATTTGAGTATTTTTGCGCGCCGATATGCATTGCATTACATAACGGTATTTATTGTTCATTATCATTATGATATTGAACATTTTCAATCAAACAGGAACATTCTATTGACTAATTTTGAGGCAACAAGAACAACAAAATAACATTCGATGAACAACGCAATTTTTGACTTCGAGAACTCGCAGAACGAACCAATTTTGAATTACGCACCAGGGAGCAACGAGCGAATACGTCTCACCAATGAATTACAAAAACTTGAATCGGACAGCATTGAGATTCCGTTGATAATTGATGGCAAGGAAGTACGTACGGGCAAACTTGGAAAAATAGTGATGCCTCACAATCATGGACATGTATTGGCTACTTATCACATGGCAAGCGAAAAAGAGGTGAAAATGGGCATCGAGAGTGCGATGAAAGCTCATCAATTGTGGTCCGAAACAGATTGGACTCTTCGAGCATCTATACTGATAAAAGCAGCTGAATTATTATCTACAAAATATAGGTATCTCATCAATGCAGCCACTATGTTAGGACAGAGCAAAAACGCATATCAAGCTGAAATTGATTCGGCTTGCGAAACCATCGACTTTTTGAGATACAATGCCTACTTTGCCTCGAAGATTTATTCAGAGCAACCCAAATCTGGTTTCAATCAGCTCAATAAAATGGAATACCGGTCGTTGGAAGGTTTTGTTTTTACGGTTAGTCCATTCAATTTTACGGCAATAGCATCCAATCTTAACATGTCGCCCGTATTAATGGGCAATACTTGCGTATGGAAGCCGGCAACTAGCGCTATTTATTCGAATTTCTTTTTAATGAAGGTTTTTCAAGAAGCTGGACTTCCTGATGGTGTTGTGAAT
>DYON01000016.1 GCA_020720525.1 Acetofilamentum sp. | reverse complement strand
TTTTCCCGTTTTTCGCTTGATTAGATTAGTTCAGTAGAGGGTGCGAAACTTGAGTAAATCAGAGTAAAGAAACCTTAACGAAAACAATGTTGCTAACACCCCGGCAAAAGTCAATAGAATTATTATTTGATTCAAAATTTTGGGCAAATTTTATTGGAGGTGTTGCATAGTCAAAGTCAGGTGGAATAGATTTTCGTATTATTATTCAACTTAGTTAGTGAGAAATATTTCGTGCCGATTGAATGAAACAATCATTTTTTTCATCTAACATCTTGTTTGTTAGGAAAAAATTTCTACCTTTGCAGCCCGTTTGAAAAAACAGGATAAACAATTTAATTTAAAACGCATGGCAACACGTTACGAAACCGTTTTCATCATGACTCCCGTTTTGTCTGATGAGCAGGCAAAGGAAACGGTAAGCAAGTTCAGGAAAATCCTGACCGACAAAGGTGCTGTAATCAAGCACGAAGAAAATTGGGGGCTGCGCAAGCTGGCCTATCCAATTCAAAAAAAGACCACAGGTTTTTACCATCTGCTCGAATTTGAGGGAGAAGGAAAAGTGGTGAGCGATCTCGAGGTTGCTTACAAACGAGATGAGCGGGTACTCCGTTTCCTCTCTGTGTCTTTGGACAAATACGGAATTGAATTTGTGGAAAAACGCCGCAGATTGAAAGCCGAAAAAGCCAAAGAAGGACTCAAACCGGAACCCAAAACAGAATCTGAAGTTTAACCTCAAAAACGAGAAATCATGGCACAACAAGGCAACGATATACGTTATTTGACGCCGATTAACATCGACACCAAAAGAAAAAAATACTGCCGCTTCAAAAAAGCGCGCATTAAATACATCGATTACAAAGACGCCGACTTTTTGATTCGCTTTGTAAACGATCAAGGAAAAATTCTTCCTCGCCGCATTACTGGCACATCAACTAAATTTCAGAAAAAAGTGTCGCGTGCTATCAAACGCGCTCGCCATTTAGCTCTGCTGCCTTTTGTAACCGACTTATTAAAATAAACAGGAGGAATTAATATGGAAGTTATTCTGAAACAAGACGTAAAAAACCTCGGATACGCTGACGAAGTAGTTAACGTAAAACCCGGATACGGTCGTAATTTTTTAATTCCTAATGGTCTGGCAGCCGAAGCAACTGCTTCTGCCAAAAAAGTGCTTGCCGAAAACCTCAAGCAACGCTCTTTCAAAGAAGACAAAATCCGTAAGGAAGCCGAAGCGTTGGCCGAAAAACTTAAAGATGTGTCGTTGGTTATCAAAACCAAAGCTGCAGCTACAGGCAAAATTTTTGGTAGTGTAAACAACATCCAAATTGCCGATGCACTCAAAGAACAACACAACTTTGAAATCGATCGTAAAAAAATTGATGTTAATGGTGAATCAATTAAAGAATTGGGCACCTACAAAGCAAAGGTGAATCTTTACAAAGACATCAAAAGCGAAATTACCCTCGAGGTTATCGCCGACGAATAAGTCATTACTCATTTCCAAAAAGCTGCTTAGGCAGCTTTTTTTATGGATTCAAAAGCTCAAATCGATTGAATTTCGCATTAATTTGAGCTTAATCAATGCTTAAAAGTTGTATGTTTGCAAATAAAATAAATTCAAAAATGAAAAATATCCTACCTATCGCTTTTCTTCTCTTTGGAGTTACCAATTTGAATGCTCAAACAACCAACAATCTCAAAAGAGAAAAAGGTGTTCGATCGAGCAGCAACAGCATTTATGTTGGGATACTTGGTCCAACAATTCCATTGTCGCTCAACTACGAACGAATTTGGACGAAAAACGGAGTAGTAAATATAGCAACCAAAGTGGGAGGGTTTTATTCTAAATTTCCAAAACACAACAACCTCACCATTGCCAACGGTAGCTTTGAGGTCAATTTCATTTTTGGCCGCTCAAAACATTTATTCGAGATGGGAATCGGTTGGGCTGGTCATTATGGTAGTTATTATTCCGACAACGATGCAAAAACAAAATATTACGGTGTGCCAACTACCACTTTTGGAATGCACTATCGCTACCAAAAACCGAGTGGTGGTGTGTTTTTTAAAGCTGGCTTTACTGCCAATTCCATTTTGTTGTTTGCTGCTAGCGACCTAACTGAGCTTGCTGGAGGAAATGCAGCGATATTTGGTTATCAAGTGCTTACGGGCGAAAAACCTTCCTTCAGCTTAATTTCGCTGGGTATTGGTTACTCTTTTAAAAAGTAGTCAAATAATCGCTGTTTTTTACAAGCTGTTTTTCAAATTGAAACAAATAAAAATCACGCTATTCAGAAAATGCCAACACCAACTGAAATAAAATTTTTCCGCACGCTGCGCGACAAAAAGGCACGCGAAGAATCGGGTTTATTTGTGGCCGAAACGCCCAAAGTAGTTTCGGATATGCTTGCTGGTGGGTTGCGACCCGAAAAGCTTTATGTTGTGCACGAGGCATTAGGAAAGTGGCAAAAGCAATTTCCAGACCTTCCTCTCGAATCGGTATCTTCAAGTGCTCTCGAACGACTTTCGTTTCTTAAGCAAGCTCACGAAATAAGTGCTGTTTTTAACATGCCCCAAAAAAAATCGTTCGAGCAGCAAAAGATTACTCTTGTTCTCGACGACATTAGCGATCCGGGCAATATGGGAACCATTATTCGAACTGCCCATTGGTTTGGAACTCAAAATATTGTTTGCACCGAAAACTGCGTTGATGTTTATAATCCAAAAGTGGTTCAAAGTACGATGGGAAGCCTTTGTAAGGTGAATGTTTTTGCAATGAACCCAACCAATATTGCTGCACTATTATCCGAAAAGACACAAATTTTGGGAGCTTATATGGATGGCGAAAATTTTAGTACCGTTGTGTTCGAATTCCCGTTAGCCATTATTATCGGAAGCGAGGCAAACGGTATTCAAAATCTTGCAAACATGGTTCAGCAAAAAGTATCGATTTTCCCAGCCAATATTGCCGATAGTCCCGAATCGTTAAATGCATCGGTAGCAACTGCAATTATTCTAAACCGTCTTTCAAACTAATGCATTCAGTTTAATTGCTCATGCTTTGCATTTTTCGTTGCTGTTCTGATAGAATCGTATTTTTTTCTGAGGCACACAAGAAAGTGTTGCCAATGTTGCAATGAGAAGGTGAAAAGCGTTGAAACCTGAAAATACATGGATGTTTTTATACTTCTTGCTGTCTGGCAAAAGACATTTGTTTTTTTCTTTGTTTTAATTTCAGATTAAAAAATAATCCCTCATTTTTCTATACCTTTGTCTTCTAAATTTATCATCATGGGAAAAGTCCTCATTATCGGCGCAGGTGGCGTCGGAACCGTAGTAGCCAATAAATGTGCTCAGTTGCCCGATGTATTTACCGAAATCATGCTGGCGAGCCGCACCAAATCGAAATGCGATGCCATTGCAGCTCGTATTGGCGGAAACCGCATTCAGACTGCTGCTGTAGATGCCGACAATGTGCCCGAGCTCACCAAATTGTTGCTCGAATACAAACCACAGTTAGTCATTAACGTTGCTCTGCCTTATCAGGATTTACATATTATGGATGCCTGTTTGGCTGCCGGAGTCAACTATCTCGATACCGCCAATTATGAACCCATCGACGAAGCTAAATTCGAATACACTTGGCAATGGGCTTATCAGGAGCGTTTCAAAGCTGCTGGGCTCACGGCTATTCTTGGTTGTGGCTTCGACCCAGGTGTCACCAGCATCTATACAGCCTATGCTGCTAAGCATTATTTCGACGAAATGCACTATCTCGATATTGTCGATTGCAATGCGGGCGATCATGGAAAATATTTTGCTACCAATTTCAATCCCGAAATCAATATTCGCGAAATCACTCAAGATGGCTTGTATTGGGAAAATGGGAAATGGGTCGAAACCAAACCGCTCGAAATTCATAAACCCATTGAGTATCCAAACATTGGACCACGCGAATCGTATTTGATGCATCACGAGGAAATTGAATCGCTGGTAAAAAACTTTACAACACTCAAACGTGCGCGTTTTTGGATGACTTTTGGTCAACGATACATTACGGCTTTAGAAGTGCTTCAGGAAGTCGGAATGACCTCTATTAAACCAATAAATTATCAGGGAATGGACATCGTTCCGTTGCAATTTTTGAAAGCTTTACTGCCCGATCCAGGCAGCTTGGGCGTGAACTACAAAGGCGAAACCAGCATTGGATGCCAAATTCGCGGAATCAAAGACGGTAAAGAAAAAACATATTTTGTTTGGAACAATTGCAGCCACGAAGAAGCTTTCAAAGAAACCGGTGCACAAGGTGTGAGCTACACCACAGGCGTACCAGCCATGATTGGAGCAAAAATGTTCCTCGAAGGAAAATGGTCGGGAGCTGGTGTTTTTAATGTCGAAGAATTCAACCCAGATCCATTCATGGCCGACCTCAACCAATATGGCTTGCCTTGGCACGAAGAAATCGACTTACCTCTCTCTGTTGACAAAGTTTAAAGTTCACAAGTTCATAAAGGGAGAATTAGCTAAAGTTCAATTCATTAAACTTTTTTGAACCAAAGCTGTGATAGTTTGTAATAATTAAATAAAAGCAATGAAAATTGGCGCAGTCATACAGAGACAACCAACAAAGGCGCACCTTTGCAGCCTAAAATTGAATGAACAAAGGGACGTCATTCTGAGTGAAAAATTCAATGCTTCAGGAAAAATTTACCCATGGAATTTTTTGTATCGAAGAACGACTGCATTTTTACTTGTCTGTATTGCCGATATTTGCAATTCCAGTTCATCCTTCAACTCCGCTCAGGATGACTTCATTGTTTTGTTTTTTTAATATAAATTTAAGTAATGCCTATCATCATTCCATCTCCTTGTTTTGTGATTGAAGAATCGAAGTTTCTCGATAATTTACGATTACTTAAAAAAGTAAGAGAAGAAGCGGGAGTTGATATTCTTGTGGCTCTGAAAGGAATGTCTTTTTGGCATTATTTCCCTTTGATGAAGCAATATTTGAGCGGTGCTTGCGCCAGTTCGGTGAACGAGGCTCGTTTGATTTTTGAAGAAATGGGAATAAAATCGCACACCTATGCTCCTGCATATTCCGAAGCCGATTTTGAGCAACTTATCGCGATGAGTCAGACCATCAGCTTCAATTCGCTCAATCAATGGGGAAAATATGCACCACAAATGCTTCAGCATCCCGAAATTCATGCTGGATTGCGCATCAATCCTGGCTATTCGGAGATTGAGACCGATATTTATAATCCTGCGGTGCCTGGCTCGCGACTTGGAATTCCGCTCGAGCAAATGCCCAAAACGCTTCCCGAGGGAATTACTGGTTTGCATTTTCACGTCATGTGCGAACAAGATTCGTTTGTGCTGGAGCGTGTGTTGAAAGTTGTCGATGCAGAATTAAGTCACTTGTTGCAACAAGCACAGTGGCTCAACATGGGTGGTGGACACCATATCACTCGCGCCGATTACGACGTGAAGCATTTGATTGCTTTGCTCAAAGATTTTCGGAGCCGTTACCCGCATTTAAAGATTATTCTTGAACCTGGTGAGGCCGTTGGCTGGCAAACTGGTTTTCTGTTGGCAACGGTGCTCGATGTGGTCGAAAGTGGAGGCATTCGCACGGCCATTCTTGATGTTTCGTTTAGTGCTCACATGCCCGACACGCTCGAAATGCCCTACAAACCAACCATCCGTGGGGCAGGGGAGCCCAACGAATTTGCTTTTACATACCGTATGGGTGGCTCAACTTGTTTGGCTGGCGATTTCATGGGCGACTACAGCTTTCAAAACGAACTTAAAGCTGGAGACCACCTCATCTTCGAAGACATGATTCATTACACCATGGTTAAAACTACGCTTTTCAATGGCGTGCGTCATCCACATATTGGAAAAATTGATACTACGGGGCATTTCACCTTGCTTCGTTCGGTTGGATATGAGGAATATAAAAATAGGTTATCTTAAACTGTTTGTTTTAAATTCTTTGGTTCTGCTGAAAAAGGCTGCTAGTATCTGTTTAATTTGCTGATGAAATATCGATGAGGAGATGAAGCGATGAGGCGTAAAATGCAAATCTGCTTAATCCGTTTAATCAGCTCAATCCACTGGCTAAAATTCAATCCCTAAAGAGTATCCAACACAATATCCACCTTGAAAAAACCCGAAGAAACATCGCGGCCACTAAAAGTATAATCGGATGAAAATGACGAATGAGTGGTGTCGATTGGTGTGCAACTGAGCCAAAAATCTTCGTTGCCGGTGTAAGAGTAAAGATAAGTGAAAGCACCAGTGGTTGAGCTGTATTGATAAATGGTATCGAAAGGCTTTTCGGGAAACACAATTCTAATTTCTGCACTATCGATTGTCTGGAGCGAATCGATTCCAACCACTGTTCCTTGAATACTGATGCGGTTGTTGCCCCCCGATATAGGTCCTTCGTGATAATAATAGTCGTTGTCGGGCATACACGATGCCATCAGAAGCAACAATCCCAATACTGAAAAACTGACAGTTTCCATGACATTTTTATTTTAGGAAGCCTCTTTCACCAAAAATCGAACCATTCAGCAATTGATATCAACGTTAAACATCTGCTAAAAATACAATATTTTGAAATTTTGTCAGTTTATCGCCCGTGGTTTGATATTTGTTAAACGAGAAAAAATCAAAAAAATGACCCAAACTGTAGATATTCACGAATTAAACGAACGCATCGTGCGCGAAAGTGCTTTTGTTGATGTTATTCGAATGGAACTTGGCAAAAGTATTATTGGACAGAAACACATGGTTGACCGATTGTTGATTGCATTGTTTGCCAATGGTCATTTGTTGCTCGAAGGGGTTCCTGGTTTAGCAAAAACGCTTGCTATCAAATCGTTGGCAGCAACGCTCGATGCAAAATTTAGTCGCATTCAGTTTACACCCGATTTGCTGCCAGCCGACCTTGTCGGAACCATGATTTACAGCCCAAAATCGGAGCAGTTTATGGTAAAGAAAGGTCCCCTTTTTTCGAATTTCATTCTTGCCGACGAAATAAATCGCTCTCCTGCAAAAGTGCAAAGCGCATTGCTCGAAGCCATGCAAGAACGTCAGGTTACTATTGGCGAAACAACTCACAAGCTCGAAGAACCTTTTTTGGTGATGGCTACCCAGAATCCGATTGAGCAAGAAGGTACTTACCCGCTGCCCGAGGCTCAAGTTGACCGATTTATGATGAAAGTTATTGTTACCTATCCCGAAAAAGAAGAGGAAAAACTTATTATTCGACAAAATCTTGCAGCTACCTATCCAGTTCCTTCGAAAGTGGCATCAATAGAGCAAATTTTAAATGCTCGAAAACTTGTTTACGATATTTATCTCGACGAGAAAATTGAAAATTATATCACCGATATCGTTTTTGCTAGTCGTTTTCCGGCTCGCTACGGATTGGTGAAATACAACGACATGATTAATTATGGTGCTTCGCCTCGTGCGGGCATTAATATGGCATTGGCTGCCAAGGCTTTTGCACTGCTCAATCGTAGAGGTTATGTTTTGCCCGAAGATATCAGAGCGGTTGCAGCCGACGTAATGCGTCATCGCATTGGTCTTAGCTACGAAGCCGAAGCTGAAAATATTACAACCGATCAAATAATTATCGATATTCTTAACGCTGTTCAGGTTCCATAATGGAAAACGATTTTCAAATATCGAAAAAAGTCCGTCTTATTGAAATCAAAACTCGGCGACTCACCGATGCCACTTTGGCGGGTCAGTACCATAGTGCTTTCAAAGGCAGAGGTATGACTTTCAGCGAAGTTCGCGAATATGGCTATGGCGACGATATGCGAAGCATCGACTGGAATGTGACGGCTCGCTTCAACCATCCTTTTATCAAGGTTTTTGAAGAGGAACGCGAATTGACGGCTGTTTTGCTTATCGATGTAAGTGGTTCGAACATGATTGGTTCGCTTGGACCATCCAAGAATGAACGTATTGCCGAATTGGCCGGAACGCTTGCTTTTTCGGCTTTGCGCAACAACGACAAAGTTGGTGTGGTGCTTTTTTCGGACAGAATTGAAAAGTATATCCCTCCCAAAAAGGGTCACCAGCATATTTTACGAATCATTCGCGAACTTATAACATTCAAACCCGAAGGGCAAGGAACCAATATTTCGGCTGCACTCGAGTTTTTTAACAATGTTACTCATCGCAGATCGATTGTGTTTTGTATTTCCGATTTCATCGACAATGGCTATGATAAAGCTTTTGCAGTAACTGCACGTAAGCACGATTTTGTTGTGCTGCGAATTTCAGATCCTATCGAAAGCCAAATTCCCGGAAATTCGTTGTTTATGGCTCGCGATGCCGAAACTGGCCAATTGCGAGCAATCGATCCACGTGGTCAGTCGGGAAAAGCGTATATTGCATGGTGGAAACATCAGCAGTTGTATCTTACAAATACAGCTGCCCGATTCAATATCGATGTGGTGGAGATCCCAACCAACACCGATTATGTGAAGCCTTTGGCTCAAATGTTTAAACGCAGGGAGAAAAGAGTATGAAACTTCGTTTTGTTTTGCTTGCATTTTTGTTGATATTTGCAATTGTTGCAAAAGCCCAACAGCCGATTCGCGTAAGCATGAGCCCCGATTCTGTTAGGGTAGGTGAATTGTCAACGGTTGTGTGGACTTTCGATGTACCAGCAGGCGCACAAGTTATTTCAATGCCACAAATTCCCGATTCGTTGGCCAGCGGCATCGAAGTGATTGAAAAGCAACAGCTTCTTACCGAAAAAGTGAATGGTGGTAAGAGGATGAGCCAAAAATTACTTATTTCGGCATACGACAGTGGCAATTTTGTTTTTCCTGCTTTGCAGGCTGTGAGCCTTTCGGGAATCGATACCACTTTTTGGCAAAGCGATTCCATGTTCCTTTATGCAACAACAGTTCCGGTAGATACCACCGCTGCGGTGAAAGACGTAAAAGATATCTACGATGTGCAGGAAGAACCTTCATACACGTGGCTTTGGTTTGTTGGTGGAGGAGTTTTGCTTGCCATTCTTGTTGTTTTGCTCATTTGGTATTTACAAAAACGACGCAAAAAAGTGATCGTACCCGAAGAACTTGTTGTTTGGGAAAATCCGTTTGAACGTGCAATCGAATCGTTGCGCAAAATGCAAGAAAACCGAAGCTGGATGAGCTCCTTGCCAGGCGATTTCTACAAAGATGTTACCGATATTCTACGCAAATATCTCATTTATGGGCACCAAATTCAAGCTGCCGAAATGGTATCGTCCGAAATGATGAATGCTGCCAACAATGCAGCAATGACCGAAGCAGCGAAGAATAGTTTGCTGAATGTGCTTCAGGTTGCCGATATGGCTAAATTTGCTCGTTTCAAGCCGCAACCTGGAATGTACGAGAAATCGGTCGAAGATGCCATTGCTTTTGTTGAAGAAACCCGTCCGATTGAATTAAATACTACCGACAATGAATTGGCCAAGTGATATTTCGTTTGCGCATCCTTGGGCATTTTTGCTCATGGCCGTTATTCCGCTGATGGTTTGGTGGTATATCCGCAACATCAACAATCAAAGGCATGCAGTGAATGTTGCATCGCTACAAGCAACCAAAAATGTTGGGCGTTCGTTTCGCGAACAGTTGTTCAGATTTATGCCAGCACTACGAATGCTTGCTATTGCCATGTTGATTGTGGCAATTGCTCGTCCGCAAACTTATAGTTTCCGCGACAACTACAACATTGAAGGTATCGACATCATGCTTGTAAACGATGTTTCGGGCAGTATGCTTGCCGAAGATTTAAAACCCAACCGATTAGAAGCTGCAAAAAACGTGGCCGACCAATTTATCAGCAAGCGCCCAAACGACAGAATTGGCTTGGTGGCTTTTAGTGGTTCGGCATTTACTCAATGTCCGCTCACTGCCGATCATTCGGTTTTGCGACAAATGCTCTCATTTATTAAAAATGGAATTGTGCGCGACGGTACAGCCATTGGCGATGCGGTTGGAATTGCGGTAGATCGTTTGCGCTACAGCAAAGCCGAAAGCAAAGTGATTATTCTTCTAACCGACGGTATCAACAACAGCGGTTTTGTCGATCCGCGCAATGCTGCATCGATGGCAAAGCAGTATGGAATTCGTTTATACTCCGTTGGAGTTGGCTCCTATGGCGAAGCGCCATATCCTGTAAAAACAATTATGGGAACAAGCTATAGCTATGTTGAAGCCAATCTCGACGAAGACTTGTTGAAAGAAATGGCCGAAACTACTGGTGGCAAATATTTCCGTGCAACCGACAATCAATCGCTCGAATCGGTGTATCAAGAAATCGACCAAATGGAAAAAACACGTATCGATGTTTCGCGCATGTCCGATAAAAACGACTTGTTCTTCTATCCAATTTTGCTGGCTATAGCTCTGCTGGTGTTTGAAATACTTCTGCGTTATTCTTTGTTGCGTACAATGCCTTAATATAGTTAATATTATGTATCGATTTGAACATCCCGAATATATTTGGTGGCTAGCCGGACTTTTGATTCCTGCCGGATTGTTTCTTTTGCACCTAACCATGCGATACCGAACGCTGCGCAATTGGTTTTCGAAATCGAATATTCAATTGGCGATACCTGGTTTTTCGCGGTACAAAACTGTATCCAAATTTTCTATTACAGTTGGAATTATTGTTTTGCTTGGTTTTGTGCTTGCCAATCCTTTAGCTGGTAAAAAAGTGAATCGTCAAATTGAGAGCAAAGGTAGCGATATTCAATTTGTGGTAGATATTAGCAACTCGATGCTTTGCGAAGACATCAAGCCTAGTAGGCTCGACAAAGTAAAGCAGATTCTACTTGGCATCATCGACAGAATGGGGTCGGACCGTGTTGGTTTAATTGTTTTTGCTGGCGACGCTTTTATTCAGTTGCCAATGACAATCGATCAGACAGCAGCTTCGATGTTTGTTCGCAATTTATCGCCCGATCTCATCAGTAGGCAGGGAACCGATATTGAACTTGCGTTGCGAACTGCCATAACCAGCATCGACAGCAGCAAATCGAAGCATCCGGCCATTGTTCTATTGAGCGATGGAGAAGATTTTGAAGGTTATCCGCAAACAGTGATAGGCGAACTCACCAAACGTAAAATTCCTGTGCATACCGTTGCAATTGGCACCGAGAAAGGAGGTCCAATTCCTCAATACAAAGGTGGAATTCGCTCGGGATACAAAAAAGACAACGATGGAAATACTGTTATCACCAAACCCGACGAAGTTTTTCTGTCGGAACTTGCAAAAACTACTGGAGGCGTATTTGTTTCGGGCGACAATCTTGGAAATGCAGCTGAAAGCATTTCGTCCGAAATAGACAAAATGGAAAAAAACGATAACCGTTCGATGCAGTTTTCCGATTTCAATTCGTTGTATCTTTGGTTTTTGATTCCAGCATTTATTTTGCTTGTTTTGGAATTTTTTCTCAACGAAAAACGCATGAAATGGCAAGACAACCTGCGCAATTTCATTGAAAGGAGGTCGGTATGAAATATTGGATGATTTTTTTGCTTTTGGGGGGAATGGCTTTCGGATTGAAGGCTCAGAATGCAGCTCGAAGTATTGCAGATGGAAACGAAGCCTATCGGAACAACGAGTTCGAAAAGGCTGCAACGTTGTACCGAAAAAGCCTCGAACAGCAATCGCTTTTTAGCTTTCAGGCGCGCTACAATCTGGCTAACACCCTCTATAAAAGTGGCGATTTCTCTGGCGCTCGCGAAATGTATTCTTCGTTGCTTTCCGATTCGCCTAACAACGAAACCCAAAGCCGCTTGTATCACAATATTGGCAACACATTAATGCTGGAGAAAAACTACGAACAAGCCGCTGCTGCTTATGCCAATGCCCTCAAACTAAACCCTTCCGACGAAGATTCGCGCTACAACCTTTCGTATGCTTTAAAAATGCTGAAACAACAACAACAGCAGCAACAACAACAGAACAAGGATCAAAATAAAGATCAAAACAAGGATCAGAACAAAGATCAGGATAAGCAAGACCCGAATAAAGACAAGCAAGATCGGAATAAAAATCAGGACCAACAAGACGGAAACGACAAACAGCAAAACAACAAAAACCAAGGCAAGAACGAGCTGAGCCCCGAGCAGACCGAAAAGATGCTTAAAGCACTGCAGAATAAAGAAAAGCAAACATTACGCGAAGTTCATTCGGGAAAGAAAAATGGAACTCCCGCTGGTTCAAATGTAAAAGATTGGTAGTTATGAAGAGAATTGTATTGTTTTCGGTGTTTTTGCTGCTAATTTCGGCTCTGAATGCTCAGGTCGATTTTACAGCCAGTGCCGATTATTCGTCAATTCCATCGAATGGTAGGGTAAATGTTACGTTTTCGCTCAAAGGCGCCAATGCCGAAATTTTCAATAAGCCTACATTTGAGGGGTTTCGGGTCGTTTCGCAGCAATCTTACACTGGTGGCGGCAATATGCAGGTGATTATCAACAACCAAATTGTGCAGAACAACAACGGCGAATCGAAATGGATTTTCGCGCTGGTTCCCAAATCGACAGGAAGTTTTACCGTAGGTCCAGCCAAGGTTAAGGTTGGAGGGCAGTGGTATTCGTCGAATACAGTAACGATTAACGTAACTTCGGGTGGTCAAGCGGTGAGCAACGGCAACAATACTCAGCGAAAGCAAGGCAATACACAGCCACAACAATCTGCAACACAAAACGACAACAATGCGGTTTTTATTCGTGCTATTCCTTCAAAAACCCGTGTGTATTTGGGCGAGCAAATCACTGTTTCGTATCGGATTTATACCTTGTACGATATTTCGCAGTATGGAGTTGACAAAACGCCTGGAATGGATGGATTTTGGATTGAAGAGCTTACCGATCCAACGCAAAAAGCTAAAACATGGGAAGAAACCATTGGTGGAAAGCGTTATATGGTTGGTGAATTTCGTCTTGTGTCGCTCATTGCTCAAAAAAGTGGAGTTCTCACAATTCCTTCGCTCGATATTGAAGCAATTGTGCAAATTCCCGACCAGCGCATGTCGAATCCGTTTGCCGTTTTTGATCAGTTTTTTAACAATTTGTTTGGGGCATCCAATTCCGATCCTTATGCTGGATTTGGCTCCCGAACCGAAAAGCGCATTTTGAAAAGTAATCCAGTAGAAATGGTTGTTGTCGATTTGCCCGAGGCTGGAAAACCTGAAAGCTTTTCAGGAGCAGTAGGCAACTTCGAAGTTGATGCCAAACTCGACCGAAACAAGTGTTTTACTGGCGACGGGGTAAGTTTGAAAATTACTGTTTCTGGTTCCGGAAATCTACCCTTGCTCGAATGGCTCGAACAGGAATGGCCTGTTGGGTTTGAGGTGTTCGACCCAGATATTACCGACGATTTTCAGAAAACCGCCACAGGAATTCAAGGAACACGCACATTCGAATATCTACTTCAGCCCACAATTCCTGCCGATTACCAAATAGATTTGGGCATGTTTTCGTATTTCGATCCTGCTAGCGGGCAATACCATACGCTTAGTTTGCCTGAAATAAAACTAAAGGTATTGCAAGGCAACGGTTCAAAAGTGAGTGCCGAGAAAAAAATTGCCGACGATATTTTGCATATTCACGAATCAATTCCGCATTTTACCAAAAGCGAAAATACATTTGCCTTTTCGGGTTGGTATTGGGCCATTTTGGTTGCTTTGTTTGTTGCTTTTGGTGGTTTGCTCTTCTATTTCAGAAGTCGAATTCAATTGCGTGCCGATGTAGCTGGTTTCCGAATGCGAATGGCTTTGAAGCAAGCTCGCAAACGTTTGAGCGTTGCAGGAAACTGTTTGGCAAAAAACGATGTGGTTGGTTTCTACTCCGAATTGTCGAAAGCACTTTGGCTCTACCTGAATGAGAAATTTACCATCCCATTTTCGGAGCTTAGCCACAGCAATGCACGCGAAATTTTGCGCAAAAGCAGTGTGCCCGATTCAATTGGCGACGATTTTGCTGCAATTCTCGAAGAATGCGACTATGCTCGTTTTGCACCCGATTCGGGTCGCATGAATATGAACGAGCTTTATCTGAAATCGACCGACCTGATTGTGAAAGTTCAAACCCATTCAATCCAAAGCACATGAAAAGAAAAATTGCATTTGTTTTGTTTTTAATGGCCACATGGAATGTTTCGTGGGCAAATATTCAGCCGGACTCGTTGTTTCAGGAAGCCAGCAATAGCTACAATTCAAAAAATTATCAACAAGCTATCGCTCAGTATTTGTTGTTGCTGACCGATGGATACAGCAGCAACGACGATGTTTTCTACAATTTAGGAAATGCCTATTATAGAAACGGAAATGTAGCGCTGGCCATTTGGAGCTACGAAAAATGCTTGCTATTGAATGGTGCAAATTCGGATGCTCAAGTAAATCTTGATTTTTTGAACAATTCTGCTTTGGGCGATCAAGAATCGGTGCCCGAAAACTTTTTCAACTATTTCTGGAAGTCAATTTATTCGCTAATGAGCTGGAAATGGTGGACAATTTCGGTGATTATTAGTCTTGCAATAGCAATTGGATTGTTTTTAATGTTCTTGCTTTCGGCTCAAGCCCAGCGTCGTCGCATATTTTTTGTATTAGCAGTGTTGTTGGCATTTGTATTTATTTTGTCGCTTGCACAGAGTGTTAGCGGCCATTTTCGGATGAAAAACAACAAATACGCTATTGTTTTGAGTGAAGCAGCAACTATAAAAAGTTCACCCGATACCAATGGAACCAGTATTGCAGTTTTAATGCCGGGTGTGAAAGTGAAAATTGTAGAGGATAAAAATCCTTGGATCGAAATAATTGCGCCCGATGGTTCAACTGGCTGGATGCTCGAAAGCGAATTGCTGCCTTTGTCGGCTACGATTCCATCGCTTTGATACGCTCGCTGCTAATTTTCACAGGGTTGCTGGCTATAATTTTCCAGGTTTTCAAATCGAACGAAGTGCCGTGTTGTAAAAATCCCGACTCAATTCCTTGTATCGATATGGGCATGTCTTCTACAATGCTGTGGTAATTGTTGTAGGAAAGATCTCCAGTGTTTACAACGGTTACCATGCCAGTTCCAATAACGTCGGCGGTGAAATCTGGTTTGATAAACAAACCTGTGTTTTCGCCAACTCCAATGCCCAAATTGCAAATGCCCGTGCAAAGGAATTGAGTGAGGCGACCCAAGCGACCACGTGCAACAAAGTGAGTATCGACTGTGATGCTTTCGAGAAGCCCAAGTCCTTCGCTGAAATGAACGCGACCCTTGTAAAGACCAAGCATGTTTCCATCGTAAATCATCGGATTAGAAACAATGGCCGCACCAGCACTGGTGCCTGCAACCGAAAGCCCGTCGTGAAAACTGCGCTCGCGAATAATATTATGTACAGGTGTATTGCCAATCACATTGAAAAGACGAACTTGGTCGCCGCCTGTCATGAACACCAAATCGCATTTTTTCAACTTTTCCAGATGTTCGGGCTTGGTGCAATCTTCTGGAGTGCGGAGGTCGAGAATATGAACTTCAGGAACACCCAGTTTGCTGAATGCGTAGAAATAATCTTCACCAAGACCCACCGGATAGCCCGATGCTGATGGAATAACCACAATATTTTTTGCCTGTGTGTATTTTACAACGTTCGATAGTACCACTTTTTCTTCGGTGCGATCTTCGGCTCCGCCAATGAGAATAAGGTGTCCGCGATTTTCGAACTTTCTGGACATGAATAAATTAAGTGTACTATGCATCTTTCGTTTTTTTTTGCAAAATTAACAGACTGCTTGGCGTCGGAGTTGAAAGCAAAAAAAACTTATCAACCGAATAAAAGCAAAAACTGTTAATAGATGAGCAAAGGTAGTGATATACTAGGATAGAAAACGTTAAATGCGTCTTCAAATATTGCTTATTTCGACCAACAGTGTATTCGTGCCACTCTTTAGTTGGGAATTAATTATCAAACAGCCAAAAATAACATTCGGATATTTTATTAAGTCCTTAATCAACCGCAGAGCTTGCAGATAAAACCCCTATACACGTCTTGCGCAGAGAGCCACAGATGCTCAAGAAATTTCAGCCAGAACTTAGTGAGGAGTATCGAAATAATCGTTCACTTTGCTTCCCCAACCAAAATCGGGATCCTGCTCATCGAGATCATTGGTGGTATAGTTGCGCCTTAAAAGCTTTTCTTTCCATTTGATGTCGTATAGCTCGCCGGTAACATCGCTATGCAAAAGCTCAAAATCGTTGCTAACCATGTCGAAATTGACAAAAATAAACTTTCTATTCGACTGGTTATGAACCGAATAGTAATGCCAAATTTGATATGGGTAAACAGCTGGCTCGTGGGGAACATCGGTAATTGTGTTGGGCGGTCCATATTGCAGATACACGCGTCCACGCTCGGTTTCGTAGCCTTTTCGGATTTTAGAACCGAAGTTGGCATTTACAATTCGTACCTGCTCTCTATATTCCATCCAAGCTGTAGAAGGGGCGTCTTCGTTGCGCTGATACCAAAAATTGAAGAAGAATTTTTGAAGCGTTTCCAAATCTACAACATTGATGTTTTTGTCAACAAAATTCTTTTCGGCGGCTGTCGATATGGGACGCAACGAACGAATCGATTCAATCAGCGAGTCGATGTTGGTGAATCCACTTACAAAAGAATTGCTTATTATATCGTCGCCTCCAAAAGAAAGGAATTCTTTATTATCGCTCCAACGCTCGAAATAAACTTTGTTCAGGCCAATAATGTTGTTTTCGCGATCTTTCATTTCAACAACCAAAAAGTAGGCTCCTGTTGGTAGTCCGGTGATGTCGAACTGATGCAAAAAAGCTTCTACATCGTTCGAATTCATGCGCTTTTGGTAAAGCATACCAGCCATTTTTCGTCCGGTTTGTGTTTCTTCTACATAGGTGCGAAGCAAATACTGACTGCTGTCGCCAAGGGCTTTTTTCATGTTGTACATTTCGGCATAATACATCAATTTGTTTTCCGATGGTGGATAAACGTTGATGGGCAAGGGAAGCAATTCGTAGCCTGCTTTCGAACTGACCGATACACCATTGGTCTTTTCGGCACTCTGAACCAGCTCAATTCCCGAAACTTGTACCTCGTTGATGTTGAACGAAATTGTTAATAGTTCGCTGATTGTGTATGGCTCTTGGCTGCTATTTGCATCGCGAATAGAAATTTCCATTTCATAATCACCGTTGGGAATGCTTATTCGCTGCTGATCGTGAAATAGAATATTCGATTTTGTGGTATCGTCGATCTCGGGACTACTCAGATTGTATTTGCGAAATGCCTTAATGCTGTCGTTTTGTTTAAACAGTATTAAAACCTCGAGTTTTGCCTGAAGTTTACCGTTGTTGTTTGCAACAAAATTGACCGACTTTCCCGAAAATGCAAAATAGGTTTCGACGTATGGACCGTCTTGAGGACTGTTGAATGTGCAATACGAAATATACACATTTAGCTTTTTGTCGTCTGCAAAACTTTGAGTTGCAAAGAAAAAAGCGAATAATATGGGGAAAAGTTTTCTCATGGATTTCTTTATTTTTGAGTTACACAAATTTACAAAATTTCAGCGAAATACAACAAGAATTAAGTAAACAAACAATTTGAATAAGTTATCGGCTCGTGCAAAATGCTGTTATAAAAATATAGTATAGGTGAGATATTTCCAATTTCTATATACAAACTGCCAATTTTTATTTAGATTTGCAATGTAATTGTTGATTAAAAAAAACGAATTGTATGGTAATTAGTGTTTTATTGGTGCTGGCTCTCAAAGTAAATACTGCTTATGTGCTACCCATAGCTGGTGCAATTACAGCGCTTTTGGTGGTTGCTATTGCAAAAGCAATCAAGAAAAAGTAGTTTTTTGCGTGTTTCGAAATATATTGTCAAATAAAATTTCAAATTACAACTTATCGTCCGCAGATCAAAGGATGACGCAGAAAACTTCAAATTTCGGAATGCATCCCGACGCTTCCATGTTCGTCAGTAGCCGGACGCTGGAATGTCGGAGCTTCGGCAATCTTTTAGCATCCGCAACGAAGTGGAGGATATGAAAGCATTGTCGTTTGGGAAAGCAAACAGTCGGAGCGTGCGGCCACGCCTACAGCATAGCCCCCTAACAAAAAACCGCACAATTGAGCGGCTTTTTTTAATATTGGGAAAGAGGTAAAGGAATTGTCGTGGATGTTGCTGCGCAGCGTTGCAGTGCAAAGTGCCACACTACTTAACCAAGCGTATTTCGACCATATTGCTCTTACTTAATGAATATAATTCATGGCAGATATCGACAACAATATTATTTGTTTTTACTAAATCATCACCAACATTTAGATAATAAGTAGAGACATCTTCAAAATCTGATAAAAACTCAAAAGTATCAAAAAACTCTGAATTTTTGAATTTCACATATTTATTATCATTACTACCATAAAACTGCAGAAGAATTCCAAATCCAAACTAACCATCTTTAACTTTTCCATATCTAATTAAGTTAGCTGAATGAAATATTTGTAACACACAGCAAATGAGAGAAATAAGCATTCATGTCATTAGCAGTGTTTCACGGTAAAAGAAACAAAATAGCCGTGAAATGTATCGAAGAATGACGA
>DYON01000015.1 GCA_020720525.1 Acetofilamentum sp. | reverse complement strand
TTTTTTTGTTTTGTGGGAATTACTGGATTCGAACCAGTGACCCTCTGCTTGTAAGGCAGATGCTCTGAACCAGCTGAGCTAAACTCCCGAGCAATAATTTGGAGTGCAAAGGTATAAAATAATTTGAATTGGAAAAAATATTTTTTCTTTTTGTGCGATTTTATTTTGGGACCTTCCGAAACGCCCTATTCATGCGGTATGTAGTAGTGGCTTTCATAATTCGCTTCTGACAAACTTTTTTGCCTTTAGCCAACCCTTTTGTTATCGGAGCAAAAAATGAGCGCAAAAGTCAAAAAATGCAATTTCGATTGTTGGCGAAAACCACACAACAACTGTTTAATACTGAATATCAGCTGTTTAGGCTATTTTCGCAACCAACCCACCAAAACAGCAATGTCGGCAGGCGACACTCCACTTATTCGCGACGCTTGTGCGAGGGAGGTTGGTTTTATTTTGTTCAGTTTTTCGCGAGCTTCCCACGACAAATTTTTGATTTCAAAAAAATCGATTGAACTGGACAATTTCACATTTTCGAATTTTTCGAGTCGCGAGGCAAAATCTTTTTCACGCTCGATATAACTTTTGTATTTCACTTCAATTTCTAAAGTGTCGTTGAAAGTTTGGTCGGAAGGAGTAAATAGCTCTTTCGGAAAAATATGATTGTCGCGCAAATCGCGCAATGCAATTTCGGGTCGTAAAACAAATTGCACTGCTTTTTGGCGTTGCGAAATAGTGGCGCTGTTTACGCTTTCGAGATATGTATTTACTTGGCTGGGGTCGATTCCTGTTTTGTCGAGCCATGCCGATGCAGTCGCAATGTAATTTTCTTTTTCAATTACTTTTTCCAAGCGCTCATTCGAAGCCAAGCCCAAAGCGTGACTCAGGCGTGTGAGGCGCAAATCGGCATTGTCTTGGCGCAAAAGCAAACGGTGTTCGGCTCTCGAAGTGAACATTCTGTATGGCTCATCCACACCTTTCGAAATGAGATCATCAATCAATACCCCAATATATGCCTCATGGCGCTTCAAAACAAAACTCTCTTTTTGGCGCAATTTCTGATGAGCATTAATTCCAGCCATCAAACCCTGTGCTGCAGCTTCTTCGTAGCCCGTAGTACCATTTACCTGACCAGCAAAATAGAGATTTTCAATCTTTTTCGACATCAATGTTGCCGAAAGTTGTGTTGGCGAAAAATAATCGTATTCAATTGCGTAGCCTGGCTGAATAATAATGGAATTCTCGAAACCCAAAATTTTGCGCAATGCTTTGTATTGCATTTCGAGTGGCAGCGACGAACTAAATCCATTCAAATAATATTCGTGTGTATTCCAGCCCTCGGGTTCAACAAAAAGCTGATGCGAGTCTTTGCCAGCAAATCGAACTATTTTGTCTTCGATAGATGGACAGTAGCGAGGTCCAACACCTTCGATAATTCCCGAAAACAACGGCGAAAACTCAAATCCCTTCCGAAGCTCATCATGAACTTGCTCAGATGTGTAGGCAATATGACAGCTGCGTTGTTTTATAAGGGATACTGTGTTGGTAAACGAAAATTTCTCTGGATTTTCATCGCCTGCTTGTTCAATAAGTTTCGAGAAATCGATTGAGCGACCATCGATTCTAACTGGAGTACCGGTTTTCAGTTTTTCCGACTCAATACCAAAACTCATCAGATTTTGAGTAAGTCCTTCAGCTGATTTTTCGCCAATTCGTCCACCTTTAACAATGGTTGTTCCAATATATATTTTACCACTCAGAAATGTCCCTGCGGTAATAATTGCTGCATCGCAATTAATTTTCAGTCCGAGCTGGGTTTCGACAGCCACAATTTTATCGTTTTCGACAATAATACCCACAACTTCATCGCGCCAAATATTGAGACCTTTGGTGTTTTCAATAATCTTGCGCCATTCGATGCTAAATTGAACCCTGTCGTTTTGAGAACGTGGGCTCCACATGGCAGGACCTTTCGACCGATTGAGCATTCTGAACTGAATCATACTTCGGTCGGCCACAATGCCTGTAAATCCGCCCAAAGCATCAATTTCGCGAACAATTTGTCCTTTTGCAATTCCACCAATAGATGGATTGCACGACATTCGTCCGAAACCAGTAAGGTCGTGACTTATCAGCAGCACTTTCGAGCCCAAATTGGCTGCTGCCACAGCGGCTTCGCAACCAGCGTGGCCACCGCCAACAACAACAATATCGTATTTTGGGAAAATACTCATCGTTCCACGTGAAACAGTTGATACTTCTCGATGTATAGGTCTTCTTTTGTGCGCATAGATAATCTTTCGTTTTCGTCGGCATCGTTCATTCCACAAAGGTGCAAAATTCCATGCACAGCATAACGCAATATTTCTTCTTCGGGAGTGATATTAAGCATATTTGCATTTTCGATTGCCCTATCGGCACTTATATATACTTCGCCGCTCACGATTTTTTCGGTCGAATACGAAAAGGTAATCACATCGGTATAGGTGTCGTGGTCGAGATGTTCAACATTCATCTTCCACAAGTCTTCGTCGGAAGTAAGTTGAAACGAAATGCGACCTGGCGTAAAATCAAAATCGGCGCAAACAGTAGTGTACACACGGTTCAATGCGTCGATATCAATGTTTTGAAAGTTGAAATTGCCCTTATTCCAATCAACGATTCTGCTTTTCATTCGATTGTTTTTCCATAACATTGTCGGTTTGATTAAGCGCCGACATTCTATTTTGAGCTGTATTTTGGCTTACCGAAGCCAGGTTGAAATGAATAGAAACCTGGCGACCCATATCGAAAAATTCTACCTTATCGCTCACTGTTTTGATGAGCAACAAGCCACGTTTGTTTTCGAAGTGGTGACTATTGCACATAAATTCGTTGAAAGCAAAACCATTTCCTTGGTCGGTGATGGTAAAAACCATTTCTTGACCAGTGAAACGAAAATCGATAAGTATTTCTTTCGAACTATCATTGTTGTTTCCGTGCACCAAAGCGTTGTTGAATGCTTCGGTAAGAGCAACCATCATATTTGCAAAATACGAATCTTTTAAATAGTATTTATCGGCCAAAGCCTCAATGAGTTTTTCCACTTTGTTGAGTTCCGAAGCGTTGCTCTTCAGACGCAGTGAGTTAGAGCTACCTTTCATCCTATTTCATTTTATACAAATACTCGTTCACCTTCTGTTTGTAGTAAGGATTCAAATTCGGTGGTACCGTTTTCAAAATTTCCGTACTGTTCCTTTTCAAACTGTTATACTTGAAAAACGTCATAGGGTTACCATTGTTGAAAACTTTTGCCTCGTCGCTTTGGCGTTTTGGATCTTTTTCGCGCTCCATGTCAGCCTTTTCCGATTCGAGCAATCGAGTAAGAATTTGCTTTTGCCTATTGATAGTTTCGGTATTCAATCGTTTATTTACAAGATCCTCTTCGGTTTTTTCCATGTCGTTGATAGTTTTGTTCAAATCTTTTCCATTACCGGCTCCCTCGCTATTGAGTTGCTGCTGATATTCTTGCATTGCCTTGCGAATAGCTTCTTGCTGAGCAGCCATTTTTGCCAATTGCTCGCTCCAGCCTTGTTGCCCTTGACCACTTTCCATCTGCTTTTGCATGGCTTCCATTTGTTGGTTGAGCTGCTCTTGAAGCTGCCTCATGGTCTTTGGACTTGGTTTGTTGCCTTTTCCTTGACCAGGTTTGTTTCCAGGGTTTTTACAAGCCGAATTGCCACTTTTTTGCTGCTGAGCCTGATTCTGTTGTTCTTGCATTTGTTTTAAAGCATCGGCCAATAGCAAAGCCAAATTGTTTACACCCATCATCACGTTTTGTTGTTCGCGGGTGGCTGGTTGAACATATCGATTGTTTAAGTTTTCGAGCGACTTATGTTTGCTTTGAATAATTTTGCTCAATTCTTCGGCTATATAACTGTTAATCAGTGGATTACGCTTTCCAAGAGCCGTTAGAGAATCATCTATAATTTGTAAAGCAGCGTTTATTTTCTTTTGCTTACGCATATTATCAACATATAGTGGATCGGCTATTCGAGTTTCGGCAACATCGCGCATGAGCGATTCCTGATCGAAACTAATGGTAATCAAATTTTCGAGCAAACCACGCAACAATTCTATGTCTTCGCCTTGTTGTTCTTCGTCCGATTGTTCCATCATGTCGCTAATTTGATCGGACAATTCCTGCATTTTTTCCCCAGCCGACTGTTGCGATTTCGAAGCTTTGCTTTGTTTGCCGCTGCCGAGTTGTTCGCTTGCAGCTTTCATGGTGCTGTCGATATCGTTCATGGCATCGTTCATGAAATCGAGCGGATATGGTTCTTCGAGCTCTTCATTTTTCTTTTGAATTGAGTCAACTTCTTTTTTAAGTTCCTCAAACATTTGATTCAATTTTTTTTGCTCATCTTTGATTTCCTGATCCGACTTTTCGCTATCGGCCAATTTTTCTTGTTGTTCACCTTGATCTTTCAACTGATTCTGCAAATTATCGAGTTTCTCTTCCACTGCGGTTCTTTTCAGAAGTTCAATGGTTTGATCGAGGCTTTTCATCAAATCCTCATTTTTCTGATTCAGTTTTTCAATATCACTCGTAGGATTTTTATTGCTTTTTTCGAGCATTTCTTCAAGTTTTTGAAGCATTTCTTTGAACTCTTCGTCCATCAACTGGTTCATAAGTTCATCAATCATACGTTGCTTTTCGTAGAGTTCTTGATTAAATTCGTTGAGCTGTTCGCTCATGTTCAACTTTTCACTATTTTGCTGATTGATTTTATTCAACTCGTTCTGCATTTCTTTTTCTTGATTGAGCAATTCGCGCAAACGTTCTTGTTCTTCCCAGCTCAAGTTCTTTTTTCCGCGCGTATCTTTCAGAAATTTGTCGAGTTCTTCTTGAAGCTTTGCAGCTTCGTCGTACATATTTTCCATCCCCTTTCCAACAGCATCCGATTTTTCGTTTACCATTTGGCGCATTTCCTCTTCGGTGGGCATTCGGAACGAAAAAACCTGACTTTTCGAAGCCTTAAAACCAGCATAGGCATCGTTGTCGTAAACGGTAAAATAGTATTCAAGTCGATCGCCTGGCTTCAGATTAAAAACAGAAAAATCGAATGCATTGTAGAATTCCTGCAAATTGAAATCGCGACTAATATTGATGGTAATTGTTGAGTCGGTTTCGAGGTTTTCGGAATAATATTTATAGCTGAAGCTAAGCCCCGAAAGTCCATAATCGTCTGAAATCTGACCCGAAAAATAGCGCAACATAAACATGGTAGAGTCGATCTCTTCTTTTACCGATATTTCGGGATATTCGTCGGGGACAACAGAAATACTGAATTCGAGACTATCGGCAGCGTTTACATTTTGTCGCGAAGAAACAGCGGAGAGCAGAATATTTTGATCAAAAATCTTATCAAAAACAAAATATCGTTCGTTGCGGCTAACGGTGAGAGAATTCGCTCCATCCGACACAGCCAGTTTGTCTGCATCGCGCGTCAGCACAAGAAAGCGTATCATTGTTCCACGTGGAACATTTAAAGAATTGATGTTGTTTAACGTTTCGGGCTGCTTTGCGGTATGCGAAGGATACGAAAGCTGCATAGAGTAGCTTACTATCGATGGCATTTTAAACACCTTCAGGGTATAATTTTCTGAAAAATAATCGTCGGCTACAAAACGAAACGGAATGTCGGCTTTAACCGATTTGAATGTATATT
This sequence comes from Acetofilamentum sp., assembly GCA_020720525.1. Lineage (GTDB taxonomy): Bacteria > Bacteroidota > Bacteroidia > Bacteroidales > DTU049 > GWF2-43-63. The sequence continues at coordinate 12,995 of DYON01000015.1, read as the reverse complement.
GGAATTTATTTTTGTTTGTTTCGTTCATTCTAAAACGCTTCGAGCCCTGTTCTAAAAACACCTCTTCTGGAATTTCGTTACCAGCCAATTCAACATCGACAGTGAAATCGCTGTTTTGAGCCGATTCGAGATTGTTGTTTTTTAAAACAAAACGAAAAGGAGCAGGCTTCACATATTCGGTTTGATAATCGGAAATACGCTGCAACGGGTTTATCAATAAATCAGGTGCAGCAAATCCCATAATCAGCACCAGCAAAACTGGCATTATCAGTAAAGGCAAACGACGCATTGTTTTCTTTCGATCGAGCGCATCGAAAAAGCGAAAGAAGCGAATTTCTTCAATCTTTTGCGAAATACTTGCAATGAGTAATTCGCGACTTGTACCAGCAAAACTCCCCTCCTCCAACTCGAGAATATTTAAAATTCGGTCGTTTACTGCTCCAAAATGTTTACCAATCACAAGTGCAAAATCGTGCTTCGAAAGGCTTCGTCTTATACCCACAAGTTGCAATAAGGGGCGCGCAAGAAAAACACCAAATAAAGAAATATTGAGAGTTAAAAATCCCCAGAAAAGATAAAAACGAATGCCACCATCGAACCAAAAAGAGTATTCGATAAAAGAAAAAGAAAGAACAACCACAAAAACAGCAAGTACAAAAAGAGCCAAGCGTTGCCAGAAAATATTCAAATAATATTTTCCCGCAAAGCGTTTCAATTCATTTTCGAGCCATTTCAATTGTTCCATTGCAAACTAATTTACTATTCGTGTGCCTATCTTAATACTGTCGGCCATGAAATTTCCCGTAATCACAATTTTCTCGGGAGAGAAATCGGGGTTTTTCAAATACTGCTCGGCATAATAAACACCATTAAACGACGCTAAAGAATCGTAACGAAGACAATGTATATTGACATAATACTTCCAAAACTTAACCTCATCGACATAATAGCTATTTTCCGCCATTTTGAAGCGCGATTGAAGAGATGTGAGCAAAACGCCATAAGTATTGTTCGATTTCATACCAGGCATATCGCTACAAAAGATTAAACTATCCCCCTTTTTCCATAAATGCTCCGAATCGCGCATATCGAGCAACAAAGTATAATCTAGTTCTTTTGTTACAGAAAATACCTGAAACAACCAGCCATTAGTTGCACCTTCAATTTTCTCGAATCGCACCGAATCGCCTTTTGCAATACCCTCAAAAAAAATTCGATCGGTGGTATCGGCAGGTTGAATATCGACATTCATTTCGACCGTAACTGGCAATTTGGGTTTAGCCTTAGGCGCAAAAATATTGGTGTTGAGCAATACCAATAAGGCTAGAAGTGCTCCAATTGAAATAAGCAGCACTTTTTGCCAGAGTTTTAGTCTGATTTTTTCCATTTCAGAGAAATTCTTTAATACTTTCCGAGAGTCGTTTAATTCCTTCTACGTTTTCGTCTAATGTAGCAAACGAAAAATTGAGTCGCATAGTATTTCGGCCTGCATTGTTGCAATAAAAAGCATTACCCACAACAAATGCCACATTTTTTTCGATTGCATTAAGAAATAGTTTTTCGCTGTCGATATTTTCGGGCATATACAAAAACAAAAACAATCCACCATCGGGGCTTGTCCACGATACACCTTCGGGCATGTATTTTTCGAGCGAAGCCAGCATTGCATCGCGCTTTTCGCGGTATTTTTCGATAATAAGCTTCAAATTTTTATCGTACAAATCGCGTTCGAAATACTCTGCAATGGTCATTTGAATGAGAGAAGAGCTACATAGGTCGGCAATTTGCTTTCCAGTTACATATTTTTCTATCCATCTTTCGTGACCTATCACCCACCCTATTCTAAACCCGGGAGCTAAAACTTTCGAAAAGGTTCCAAGGGTAATGACCATTCCCCGTGTATCGAGTTTTTGAAACATGGGTTGAGGCTCACCATTAAAGCGAACTTCGCGATAAGGAGTATCTTCAATAATTGGAATATTGAATTCGTATGCAATGTCCAAAATTTCGCGTCGGCGTTTTTCGTCCATAGTGATACCTGCCGGATTCTGAAAATCTGGAACAATATAAATGAATTTTGCTCTTTTTCCATTCGAAACTGCTTTGGCCACTTCGTTGCGTAGTATAATGCTGCTCATACCATTGCTATCGAGGTCAATTCCAACAAGTTCGGCACCATACGATGCAAACGCATTTATTCCACCTAGATATGATGGTAAACCACAAAAAACAACATCGCCAGGGTTCAGAAAAATACGACCAGTAAGATCGAGTCCCTGCTGCGAAGCTGTGGTGATAATAAGATTGTCTTCCGAAATATCGAGTCCTTCGAGCTTGCGGTAGCGATTCACCAAATGACCACGTAGTCGCATATCGCCCTCGGTAGTACCATATTGAAGAGCCTTTGGTCCATATTTATCGAGTACGCCAATAGTACATTCTTTAATTTCTTCAATTGGAAAAAGTTTTGGATCGGGCAATCCCCCAGCGAAAGAAATAATTTCGTCTTTTTGAGTTAGCTTGAGTAGCTCACGAATGACAGACTTTTTCATTTTCTTGATGCTGTCGGACCACAGGTGTTCGAATGATGATTCCATGGTGTAAATATTTAAATTCTAAAAAGTAATGCAACTTCGCTTTCGGTCAAAAAACGCCATGTACCACGAGGCAGATTTTTCTTGGTGAGAGGTCCAAACATAGTTCGATCGAGACGGGTTACTTTATACTCAAATTGCTCAAAAATGCGTTTAACAACGTGATACTTGCCACTATGAAGTTCAATTCCAACGATATTTTTTTTCACTGGATCGGACCAAGCAATTCCATCAACAGGCACAAAGTCGTCGTCAATTTTAACACCTTGCGAAATGGTGAGTAAATGATCTTTGGTAAGCTTTTTATCGAGCGTAACTTCGTAAACCTTTTTTATTTTGTGCGCAGGGTGAATGAGTTTTTTTGAAAGATCGCCATCGTTGGTAAACAACAAAAGCCCTGTGGTGTTTCGATCGAGGCGCCCAACCGGATAAATACGTTCGGGACAAGCGCCTTTAATAAGCTCCATCACTGTTTTGCGGCCAGCCGGATCGTCGGTTGTGGTGATGGTATCTTTGGGTTTGTTGAGCAACAGATAGACTTTTTTCTCGGAACGAATTTCGCGTCCATCAACCGAAACCTTGTCGCCTGGTTGAACTTTGTAGCCCAATGTTGCCACAATTTTACCATTTACTTTAACAACACCTGTGGCAATCATAATATCGGCATCGCGTCTCGAACAAATACCACTATTTGCAATATATTTGTTGAGTCGAACTTCAATTTCTGCATTCGATTTTCGCATGCGTTTTCCCAATTTTGGATCGGGAGCCTTTGAGTTAGCGCTTGTGATAATTCTTCGTTTTGGCGAATCGTCGGTACGCTTCGACCTACCTCGACGCTCCGAGCCCTCTGGTTTCTCGAATTTTGATTCGCGTACGGGTTTGTCCGATTGTTTGACGCGAGGAGTTCTGTCGAATTTTGAATCCTTGACAGGTTTATCCGAACGCTTTACTCGCGGGGTTCTATCAAATTTAGAATCCTTCGCAGGCTTTTCGGGTTTTGAATATTTAGAGCCCCTTTTTGTTTTTTCAGTAGGCAATTCCTTTTCGAATTTATTGGCTCGAAGAGGTTTTTTGCTCTTTTCGGTGTCGGAAAACGACTTTGAGGCCGATGTTTTGGTATCGGCGGGTTTTTTGCTTCGTGGCTTTGGTTTGCCTTTCGAAGACTTTTCGACAGAGCGTCTGTTTTCGGTACGTTTTTGCATAGTTGAATATTCAATACAAACTTAGTGATTTTTAGCTAATACCGTTATATAAAAAGAAAATTGCCGCTCCCGAGCTGAAAGCGACAATTTTGGTATGTTTAGAAATAGTACTAAATCAGATTCAAGCGGCTGAAAAGTTCTTTTCTATAAAGTCCGCCGATAGGAATAACTTTCATTTTTCCTTCGATAACCAAATCGGGATATTTGATCGAGAAAATTTTGTCGAGACGTACAATATAGCTACGGTGTACGCGAACAAAATCTTTTTCTGGCAAAATACGAATCATTTCCTTCATGGTTGTGTGCGTAGTATAAATGTTGTCGGCAGTATTGATAACAACATAATCTTTCAATGCTTCAACAAAATAAATGTCTTTAAAATTTATTTTGTTCAAACGATAATCGGCACGAACAAAAATGCTTTCTTTGTCCTCCTTATTTAAAGCAATTGAATGAAGAAGGTTGCGTTCTTTTTTCAATTCCATATCGCTCTGATGCTTGTTGATAGCCATCTCGATGGTAGTCTGCAATTCTTTTTCTTTAAAAGGCTTAATGATGTAGCCATAAGGAATTGCCGATTTTGCTTTTTCGATGGTTGATTCGTCGGCATAAGCTGTTAGAAAAACAACAGGAATATCGTAGCGTTCACGAATTATTTCTGCAGCTTGAATACCACTCATGTCGCCTTTAAGCATAATGTCCATCAGCACAATATTGGGCATGTTTTTTTCAACTTCGGCCAAAGCTTTATCGCCACTCGAAACAACGGCATCTATCTGATATCCCAGACCAGTGAGGATATTTTGAATATCCTTTGCAACGATGGTTTCGTCTTCAACAATTACAATTTTTGTTTTGCTCATTTCAACTGATTTTAGTGAGTTTTATAATTAGATTCAATTCGGCGTTTTTACAATGGCAAACCAGTAGTCCGTCAACTTGTTCGAGCATTTCGCGAATGAATACAATCTCGTCGGTTGAGTCTAACGACTTTTCAATTTCGGAGGTGATATTATAATCGAACTTCACGGTAAAAACGATTTCCTTACTATTTTGCCATTTTAACGATACAAAAGTACAATAATTATCGTTGAATTTCTCACTAAGTTGTAACAGCAATGAAAGTATCTCGTTGAATATAAGACCAATAGTGGTTGCTTGGGCAATATTTACAACCAATTTCCTAATATATGTAGTGAATTTAATACGTTCATTTGACCATCCAGAGCCATTTTCGCGAATAAAATGACTAAATATTTTCTTCAAAAAGTCGATAAGCGAAATAGCATTAAAATTTTGGGCATCGTGACAAAAATCGCCAACAATTGCCATCGAAACAAGGCGACTTTTCGATGCCATTATCGCTTTTATTGATGCGGTATCCGACACTTTTAAAAGACATCTGTTTAGCATACTCGAAACCACTTGATAGTTGTTTTTTACCCTATGATGCACTTCGTTTAACAAAACCTTATTTTCGTCGATCATAGATTTCAATTCATCTTCTATTTCGATGCGATAGGCTATTTCTTCCGTTAATTTTCTATTATTTTCTTCGAGTAGCCGTTTTTTTACTTTTTCTTCCATTAAAAGCTTCTCAACCGAAATATTTCTGAAAACAATTTGAAATGCTGATTTTCCCTTATAATTAATCCAAACAGGCTTGGTTTCGATGGTTACTTTCTCATCGTTGTTGAGTTTTTTCAATTCAATCTCAAGAAAATTAACTTTTTCACCAGTTTCTACTTTTCGCAATCGACCCTCTATCTTTTTGACCGAACAAGGATCCATCATTTTTTCAAAATTGATTTCTTCTTTCGTTTTACAACCCAAAATTGAAAGTGCCACTTTGTTTGCATAGTAAACATTCTCAAAATCGCGAATGATAATGCCATTTGGAGAAGTATCAACAAGCATTTTGTAGTTTACTTCGCTTTTTTCGAGAGCCATCTTGTTCATTTCTCTATCGGTTGCATCAATAAGTGTAAGAATATACTGTTTTTCGCCATTCACCATTCTATATTTCGAAGCAATGTCAACATACATCGAACCCAACAACGCACAATGAGTTTTATGGCTAATTACATTTGTAAGTACTTCTTTAATAATTTGGTGATCGATAATGCTGTAAATGTTTTCGGGCACCTTCAAGCCTGCACCAGATAAAAGATCTTTAAATGGTGAATTGCTAAATAGTATGTTGCCACATTGACTCAACTGAACAACAGCCACTGGCATATCGTTGAACATGTCGGTCATGTTTTTCTCTTTTTCGGTAAGCAGCTCTATTTTTCTCTTTTCTTGAGTAATGTCGCGAATGAGTGCAATAATGAATTTTTCTAATGGAATAAGTTTGCAATTGAATTGTTGTAGTTGATTATCGAATGGCAATTCATATTCAAACGAAACCTGCTCCATAAGCCTAAGCGATTCTTTCATTTGAATTAGAGCCGTTTCTTTTAGAACATTCGGAAGCTTTAAATCTTGAAATCGCTGCCCTTTAATTCTGATACTTTCATCGAAAAGCATCGTATTGGCATCGGTATTCACATCGATTACTACAAAATTGTGATCGAAAACAAATACTATACCTGGAAAAGACTTAAAAATGTTTTCGTACGAAATATTACTATTTATTGTATTTGTGAGTTGATTGAAAACATTAGAATGGTCATAAAAATACAACACTTTATAATTTTTTTCTAAGTCGGTGCTTTTGAAAAAGAAATATCTCAACACCCCTTTTTTGTCTTTTAGAGTAATAAAGTCGCTAAGATTAACTCCTGCCGGCAGTATGTAGTTTTCGAGGTCTATTAAACCCAAACCTTTGTTGGATGAGGTTACAACCAAATCGTTTACCGATAAAATGTTTTCGGTTTCGGCTTGCGAATACAAAAGTTGGTTGTAAAAAGCTTGGTTGGCAAAAACAACAACATTTGCTTCGTTTACAATCACAGCCGGATGAGAGTACATTGCAATGTGCTCTTTCGCATCTGAGGCAAATATTTTAGAATCGAGACCAACGTGTAGAAGGTGCTCCATAAGCGGTGGTTTAAGGAACCCCCTAATATATACAATAAAAAAGCTATTGTCAAGCTCGAATTTAGTCGGTTATCGGATCAATTTCGGGTTTGATTAATATATTATTATATTTTATCTCCATTCCTTGCCTGTATGTAACAATTAATGATAAAGTTCCATCGGGAGAATAATATTTCCAATCGCCTTCTCTCAAACCTAAAACAAAAACGCCTTCTAATCGTTTATTTCCATTTTCAAAATACCATATATGACGTCCTGTGGGTTGACCATCGAAGAATTCGCCTTTGAAAACAAGTTCACCATCATCTTTCGAAATCCGCGTCCACACTCCATCTTGCTCACCATCTTTGTATTTTCCAGTTTCAACAACATCGCCAATAGCATACAACCATTCGCCAGTTTGTAGCCCTTCAAAATACTCGCCTTTTACCAAAACAGTTCCACTATCGGAATATTCCACATAGCTTCCTTCATTTTCTCCATTAACAAATTCTTCTTCAATAAGAGTGTTTCCGTTTTCGTAATAATATTTCCAATCGCCATCGGGCAAACCTTTCGACGTAAAAACACCTTCTTGTTCAATTTTTCCATTCCGATGAAAAAAAGTCCATTTACCTACCCTAACATTATTTTTATATACACCATTAGCCATTAATTCACCACTCTCATAAAACTCTTTCCAGTCGCCCTGTTTTTTTCCCATTGCATCAATGATTCCTTCGCCAACCACAACGCCTTCGCTAAAAACATATCCTTTTACAATATTTCCATTTTCGTCGTATTCTCGACGAACACCGTCGGCAACATTGTCGAAATAACTTCCTTCTATTTTTACTTTTCCACTTGGGTAATAATCGCGCCTAATTTCATATTCTTTCAATTCTTCGGCAAACAAAACTGGTTCGTCGTTGATGTATTTTTCAATACTAAGCAATACACCATTTTCGTCGTACTTTTTTAAATAACCATTTCTTTTATCGTTGATATAAGTTATTTCTTGCCGAGTTTTTCCATTTTCGTAAAAATCTTTCCAAAGCCCTTGTCGCAAACCATTTTTATCACGTCGGTTGATATACTCACGTGTAATGAGAAAACCTTTTTTGTACTCTGAAATGAGTATAATAACGCCATCTTGATTATATTCAAATCCGAGCCCATTCTCTAAACCCTTTTCAAAAGGAACAAATCGTTTTATTTTTCCATCGGGATAAAACGATTTTGAATACAAATCTCGAATATCGTTTTCGAAATAATCTTCAATAATTTCATTTTTTAGATAGGTTCGTCGTATTCCATTCTTTAAACCGTTGGAATAGTTTATTTCCGATTGAAGAGTACTGTCTTCAGAATAAAATTTCCAAGTACTATCTATTTTAAAATTTCTTCTATTGCCTTCCGATTTTAAAAAACCATTTTCAAAATAAGATTTCCAATATCCATCGGGCATTCCATTGTGTAAATAACCTTCCGACGAAGTAATTCCGTTTGAATATTGATATTTCACATATTTCCACGTAGAATCGACTTGCGAAAACACCATGCTGAAAAACAGCAAAAAAACCAGAAAAAACATTGTTTTCTTCATATACTAACTCATTTGGAGCATTCTTTTCAACGGTTTCAACGACGCAATTATTATTTCATCATCTATAAATATTTCATTGGTTTCTGTTTCTAATACATGCTCAATTTTTTCCAATGTATTCATTTTCATATAAATACAATCGTTGCAATTGCAAGTTTCGTTGGCAGGAACCACAAAAAAACTTTTATTGGGAGATGCTTTTTTCATTTGATGAATAATACCTCCCTCAGTTGCTACAATATAACTTTGATTGTTGTCGATTTTTGTAAAATTGAGCAAAGCTTGTGTTGAACCAATAAAGTCGGCCATTTCTAAAACTGGACCTTTACATTCAGGATGAGCAATAAGCGGAACATTCGGATATTTCAATTTTAAATTAATAATACTTTCAGTTTCAAGCTGATCGTGAACATGACAGCTACCATTCCACAATACCATATTTCTTCCTGTAGCTGCATTTATGTATGCACCCAAATTGCGATCGGGGGCAAACACAATTTTCTGATTTGCGGGCAACTGATTTACAATTTTTAATGCATTCGACGAAGTTACAATAATATCGCTTAAAACTTTTACACGAGCTGAAGCATTTACATAAGTAAGAACAATATGCTCGGGATATTTTTTTAAAAACAATTCGAATTCATCTGCCGAACAACTATCGGCCAACGAACAACCAGCATTCATATCGGGAATAAGAACTTTCTTATTTGGATTGAGTATTTTTGCTGTTTCTGCCATAAAATGTACACCAGCAAACACAATAATATCTGCTTGTACTTTTTCGGCAGCTTGCGCTAAAGCCAAACTATCGCCAACAAAGTCGGCTAGTTCTTGAATCTCGGCAACCTGATAATAATGCGCTAAGATCACTGCATTTTTTTCAGTTTTCAACCGATTAATATTAGTAATTATATTTTTTTTCATTTCAATAAAAAGATTTAATCATAATAACAGACTCTGTGAATTGGTTGATAACGATCGACTAAAAATTTGGAAATGTTCTTTATCACAATTTATCAACCATTTTTGCGTGTTTTTCAACCACAAATATAGCTGTTTTTATAGAATTTGATCTTGTTATAAACAATATGTTGAAAACCTGTTGTGTTGAAAAACAAGTATATTTAAACAAATGAATAATTGTTGAAAAGACGTTGATACAGTGCTATTAAATTTTTAAATTTGTATTGGTATTGGTATTATAATGATACGTATAAACGAATTTTACATATAAACAAATTTTTTTTTGTATGTTTTTCAACAATCATGTTGATGTATTTTTGAAAACTTGTTATATATTTGATACAGTTTATGTTTACATTAAAAAATGAATAAAAAATGCTTATATATAGAACTTATGATGTTGATTATCAATATATTTTTTGTTTTAACAGTCAATATCAAAAAATGTTAATAACTTTGCACAAAATTGTTAAGTAATGGAAGTTCAACATATTGTGATTGCTAGCGATCATGCTGGTTATAATTTGAAAAAGAAAATAATTAAAAAATTTTCGAAAACAGTTTATTTTACCGATATGGGTACCAATTCGGAAGACAGCTGCGATTATCCCGATTTTGCCCATAGAGCAATGGTAGCTGTAACACGTGGAGAAGTAGAAAAAGCTATTCTACTTTGTGGTTCGGGCAATGGAATGACAATAGTTGCCAATAAACATAAGATGATACGATGTGCTTTGGCATGGAATAAAGAAATTGCTGAGTTGGCACGATTGCACAATAATGCTAATGTTTTATCTATTCCCGCACGTTTTGTTTCCGACAACGAAGCTTATGTTATAGTTGAAGCTTTTCTGAAAACAGAATTCGAAGGTGGAAGACACGAGCGTAGAGTTGAGAAAATTTCGCAATATTGATTTTTGTCCGTTATTATGATTATTTTCGCATGAAATTGCTTAATCAAGGGTTTTGTTAGCAAAATTTATTGTTGAGTAGTTTTTATGCATCACAATCTGCGAGCAACCGGAACAACATGAAAGAATCCAACAGTCTAAAATTGTTCAATCAGAATATTTCTGAAAAAATGTCCAATACTGGATTGCAGCATGTTATGCTCAAAAACACCCAAAATTATACTAAGAAATTCAGTGAAGGTATTGCCCAATTCGACGACTTGGTAGGTTGTAAAGAACGTATTTCGTTTTTAAAAACAAAGGCTATCAACAATCTCGATAAATATCTTCTTGAGTTTGAAAGCAAATTTATTCGAAACGGCGGATCTGTTTATTGGGCAGATACAGCCGATGATGTTATTCGTATTTTGTTTGAGTTATTACCGATTGACAAAAGTTTGATTGTTAAATCGAAAAGCATGGCAACCGAAGAAGTCGATTTCAATCAAAATTTTCAAGATCGTGGCGACGAAATAATCGAAACCGAGTTGGGTGAGTTTATTGTTCAACAAATGGGACAAAAGTCGTCGCATATCACAGCACCAGTCATTCATCTTTCGCGCGAGCAAATTGCAGAATTTTTAAGTAATCGCTTTGGAATAGACAACAAATCAACTGTCGAAGAAATAACATCTTTTGTTAGGAAACTATTGCGAACAAAATTTTTTACAGCTTCCGTAGGTGTTACTGGAGCCAATTTTCTAATAGCCGATACAGGTTCAATAGCAATAACCGAAAATGAAGGAAACGCCTCGTTGGTTACAGCTTGGCCTAAAAAACATGTGGTAATTGCTGGAATGGAAAAAGTAATTCCATCTATCAAAGACTTGTATTTAATGTGGCCAATGCTTTCTACTTATGCAACTGGTCAAAAATTGTCGGTTTACAACCACATCATCTCGGGTCCCGCACGTAGTGCCGAACTCGATGGTCCACAAGAAATGTATGTGATATTGGTCAACAACAACCGTCATACATTGCTCGACGATATCGAGCTGCGTCAGTCGCTTAACTGCATTCGATGTGGGGCTTGTGCAACTGTGTGCCCAGTATTCCGCAGAATCACTGGACATTCATATCATTCGGTTTACAGTGGGCCCATTGGTGCCATTATTAATCCGCATATTGCCAACAACGAATCGCTGTTTCATCTTTCGTATGCTTCTACCTTGTGCGGAAAATGCACCAAACAATGTCCGGTAAATATTCCTATTCACGAATTGCTACTGCGCAACCGAAGTATTGCTGTAGAGCAGAAAGAAATTCCAGCTAAAGAAGCTCGTCTCATGAAAATGCTTCTCAAACGCCTTAGGTCCCGTAAAAACATGGATTTTTGGGGTCCCAAAGTGAAAAACATTGCATTTCGTATTGTTATGCGCAAATCGTGGTTGCGACACCGCACAGCATTGAATTTTGCGTCGCAGAGTTTCAATAAAGAAATGACCGCAAAACCAGAAAAGTAGTCTTTTTCATTTTGCTTTTTTCCACGTGAAACAATTTACTAAATCCTTTTGTGTAATTGGCGAACCCAATGCAGGATATTTTTGTAATTGATACCGAATGACGTTTATCTTTTTGGCTTGAATAAACAAAAATTTTACAACGACATAATAAAGCGACGTTTTTTTCGATATTGACAAAGCGCAACCAATAGATGCTGGTTGGCAGAAGTGTTTAGTAACACCAAATATAAAAATACTAACTTTGTACTGTAAAACAGTTTTTATGAAATCAATTTTTACCCTTGCCGCTTTATTTATTGTTGCCATTGTAATGGCGCAAAACACCGATAAAGAAAACAATCAAAAACATCCGCAAGACCAGTTTTATCAGTTGGTCAAAGGATTTATTCTTTGGGAAGATTTTGAATCGGGAACCATGCCTCCTTCAGGTTGGCAATTGCAATCAGGAACAACCCAACAAACATGGGATACGGCTTCGTTCGATCCGTATTGGGGTACTTATTATGCTCTTTGCAAGTATGACGAATCGCTCATTGGAAACCAAGATGAATATCTTATTTCGCGTGTAATGAATATGCAAACGTTTTCGACTGCTGTGCTCACATTTTACTTTCAGTTTTCGCAATATTGGGGTATTTATCCCGAGGATAATTACGATTTGTATGTTTTAGCGAGTATCGATAGTGCACAAACATTCCCTGATACAATTTGGAGCGAGCTCAATACCGATACCTCGGCTTGGATTAGTTACCAATGGGTGATGGGTCAACTCGATTTGTCGTCTTATATTGGTCAACCCGAATTTGCTCTTGCATTTGTTTATAGTGGTATCGATGGTGCCGAAGCTGCTTTGGATGATATTAGCATTCAAACAACAGGTGGTTTCGAAGAAAACAATCTACATATTTCGGTCTATCCCAATCCAGCAAGCGAAATACTGCGCATCAATTCTTCCGAAAAGGGTCAGCTTGTGCTGAGCGATTTTGCAGGTAGAATGATGTATAGCGAATATTTTTCAGGCAATGTAGCCATCAATGTAAGTTCAATTCCAGCAGGATTGTATTTGCTTACCCTAACAACCGAAAATGGTACAGCTGCAAGTACAGTTGAAATTGCCCGATAGATAATAAATCATTCAAGTTTCGCACCTCAAAAATGTTGATAAATAGTGCGTTTTGTTAATAAAAAAT
>DYON01000298.1 GCA_020720525.1 Acetofilamentum sp. | reverse complement strand
TATTGTTGACCTTATATGCATTGGAAGGACCTGCCTGCTTGCAAAAGCTCGATGGAATGTTTGCCTTATCCGTTTACGATAATATGAAGCATGAGCTGTTTTGTGCGCGCGACCGCTTTGGCGAAAAACCGTTTTATTATTATTTCGGAACCGACCGATTTCTCTTTGCTTCCGAAATGAAAGCATTGTTTGCCGCTGAGGTAGCAAAGACAGTTTCGCAAAAGTTCATTTACAACTATTTGTTGTATGGCGTTACCGACGATGTTTATCGTCCGGCTGATACTTTTTATGAGCAAGTGAAGCAATTGGAACCAGCTCATTATATAATAATCTCATCCGACGGTCGGATTGAAAAGCAACGATATTGGTCACTTTCATGCCTCAATTCACAGCTTGTTTCGGTTGAAGAAGCCATAGAACAGTATCGATTTTTGTTCAGGCAATCGGTCGAGCGCCGACTGCGGAGCGATGTTCCTGTGGGTAGCAGTCTCTCTGGTGGACTCGATTCATCGTCGGTGGTGCTCGAGGTCAATCGCATCAAAGGAGCCAGTCAAGTGCAAAAAACATTTTCGGCTCGTTTCCCGGGATTTGTTCGCGACGAAAGCCCATTCATGGATTTGGTGAATGCCAATGCCAATGTTCAGCCCGTACCAGTGTTTCCTACCGCCGATTCGGTGATGGAAAACCTGCGTAAAATATGGTTTCATCAGGAAATCCCTTTTGGAAGTACTTCAATAGGAGTACAATTCGAAGTGATGAAAGCGGCACGCGAAAACAATGTTGTGGTTTTGCTTGATGGACAGGGAGCCGATGAAACCATGGCTGGTTATACTTTTTATCGCAACACTTACCTCAAGGAGCTTAGCAAGGGCAATTCCAATCTGTATCGGAACGAAGTGAATGCATTGTCCAATATCCACCAAGTTGCGATGCCCGTTGATGGGATGAAGCAAAAGGTGCTTGGGTCTGGACTTTTACCTATTCAATTATTGCGCAATGTTCGCAGGCAGATAATGCGACCCGATTCATCATTTTTTCTGGGCATACATCCCGATTTGGTGCGAGAATTTAAAAAGGAGCCTTCACCATTTCCAGTTTTTTCGAATTTGAAAGAGCACTTGCATTTCTCAACGAGCAAAATTGGTTTAACTGAATTGCTGCGCTATGCCGATCGAAATGCCATGGCTCATTCGGTCGAAGTTCGATTGCCATTTCTTTCGCACGAACTGGTAGAGTTTGAATTTTCTTTGCCATCGTCTTTGCTGATTAAAGATGGCTGGACCAAATACATCCTGCGTCGTTCGATGGAAGACATATTGCCTACTCAGATAGCTTGGCGCAAAGATAAAATTGGGTACGAACCTCCTCAGTCCGACTGGTTTGCAAATCGCAATTACAAGTATCTTTTCGAGCAGGCCACAACGCATCTCGGCCATGAAAACATAGTTTCAAAGCCAAACATGAAGTTCATGTGGCAGTATTTAATGATTTCAATGCTTTTGAAGCAATAAGTCACATGAGCAAAATAAAAAAAACAAAAATTCTTTTTGGAACCAACGATATTGGCTTCCGTATTGGTCTATACACAAAGCATCTCGAAGAACGTTTTGGCGATCAAGTGCTGGTTCATTCTTATGTAACGTATAAGCTCCCTAAACATCATTACGAAACTCATTTCACCTATGAATATGCTAATCTTTTCGCCAAGCCCCTGTTGTTGCGATGGTTTCTGACGTTTTACAATTTTCTTCGTTTTTTTTGGAAATACGATGTGTTTTTCTTTCTCTCTGGCGAAACCTTACTCACCCGAAAATTAAGACCATTGGAATTTCGATTGTACAAGCTTTTGGGCAAGCGTGTTGTGATGTCGTTTGTTGGCGCCGACATTCGCAGTCCCAAATACCTTCAATGGAAAAACGAACACCTCTATGAATTTCTGCAAGGTGCGCAAGAACCAAAAAAAACAGAACCATTTCAAGATAAGCTGATCCGCGACTCTCGCAAATACGCCGAGAAAATATTTGTTTCTACGCCCGATTTGCTCGATATTATTCCCGAGGCCGAATATTTTCCAGTGATGCTCGATATTGAACAATTTAGTCGCGATTTCGAGGCGGCCGTACCATTCGAAAAACCCGATGATGAAATTTGGATTTTGCATGCGCCGTCTGGGCCAGTGAATAAAGGATCGGTGCATATTCACCGAGTTTTAAGAGAGTTTGAGTGCGAATGTTCGAGGAAGATTAGATTATTAATGCCGACGGAAGAATTAGAAAATAAAATTAAAGGCTATACTCTTACTCGCTATGAATTACTTCGCTATTACAAATCATGTGATATAATTATTGATCAGATGATTGTGGGTTGGTATGGAATGCAAACAATTGAAGCTGTTTTTGCAGACAAAATTGTTTTTGTTTATATTGATCCCGCATTGGAAAAGTTTCATCAACCTAATGCCAATATTAAGATTAGTAATATAGCTAATCTTAAGGGTAAAATGAGCGAATTTATTTTATTAACTACTGATGAGAATAAAAAATGCTCTGATAACATTTCGTTGGAATGGATTAACAATAATCATATTATAGAGAAGCATTACGCTAAGTTTTCTTTTTTGATGCAATAGTGTTTTGTAAAGTTGATGTTTTGTTTAGTATAAAACATATATCTTTACAGAAAAAATGCTTGAACTGTTTTTATTCTATTCTTTAGTGATAATACTGCTTGCAGCAGTTAGTTTGTTTGTGTCATCATTTTTGAAATCAATGCACCCAGTTTCAGTTGCAATAATGCTATTGGTGCTGTTGATTTTTATATTATCCTGTGCTATTATTACAACTGGTTTTGTTAGTATTTTTTCGGTGTTTTTATTTTTTATTTTTTGTATTTATTTTTGGAAAAAAAGAGAGCTTGCAAAAGAGCGAATACCTTTTCAGAAATCAAGTGTTGGGAGGCATGAATATATATCAAATTTGATTGTTTTTGGTGCATTTGCATTATTGTTTTTTGTAGCACAATACTTTTTTTGGTTTTACTCTCCGTCGAGCGAAATAGTGCCATGCCCAAATGGTGATTTTGCTTTTTATGGACGAGTGTCGTATTTTATA
>DYON01000297.1 GCA_020720525.1 Acetofilamentum sp. | reverse complement strand
ATAGAAAATTTCATTTTTTCTTGCATAATTAAAAAGTAATCACTATATTTGTCCAAAATATAAACAATGAGCAATATTGTAGCTTCCAATATGCGTTTTTTACGCAAGCGAAAAGGCTTAACGCAAGATATGTTGGCTTCGATTCTCAATATGAAGCGCTCTACGCTGAGTGGGTACGAAAATTTGGTAGCCGAACCAGGCATTGACGAAATTGTGCGAATTAGTGCTTATTTTCATGTTTCAATCGATAGTTTGCTTACAATCGATTTGGCTTCGCTTGGCGAGTATCAAATTAGGCAAATGGAATTGGGATCCGATCCTTATATTCGCGGAAGCAGCTTGCGTGTGCTCGCAACTACAGTCGATTCCGACAACAACGAAAACATTGAATTGGTAGAAGAAAAAGCAAAGGCTGGTTACAAATCGGGTTTTGCAGATCCTGAATATATAAAGGTGTTGCCTACTTTTTCGCTTCCATTTTTAAGCGCCAATAAAAAGTACCGCTCTTTTCAAATTAGTGGCGACAGTATGTTGCCAATTCCCGACAAAGCTTACGTTACTGGAGAATTTGTGCAGAACTGGAATCTAATTCGCGACAGGCAGGCATACATTGTTCTTACGCTCGACGACGGTGTAGTTTTTAAAGTGGTCGAAAATCGCCTCAAAGATGACGGGAAATTGGTGCTCTATTCGCTCAATCCCTTTTACGAACCTTACGAAATTGCGTTAGCCGAAATTAAAGAAGTTTGGCGTTTTGTCAATTACATTAGTCCCGAACTCCCCGAACCAGTGTTGCCTCGAAACGAATTGCAAAACACTGTGGCAGAAATGAAGCGAGATCTCGATAAAATTAAAAAGAAAATTCAGTTATAACCCAAATTTTACAATCGAGCTGCCATAAGCTGTTTCTACTACGGCAATAAATGCATTGCCATTAGCAAGCGAAATGTTTTCGAGATAATTGAAGCCTTCGGTACTGTTGTTGGTTTCGCTGAAAAGCATCTGTCCATTTATGGAATAAACCGAAACATGGGTTTCGATGTTGTTGCTATTGCAATCCCAAAGCAGATTGACCATGCTGTTGTTGCTGCTAACTCTGAAATTGTTGATGGGGTTGATTTGCTTTTCTTCGATTGAATTTGCACTGGACATTGCAATGCTACGTCTTGTACCGTCATTATCAATTAAAATCAATCGAAAAATTGAACTATTCTCATATATATTGCTGCTCGAAAAGTGGTATTCAACAATGCTATTCGAGTTGCCCGATGCAGCAACATAATCGACATGTTCCCAAATCCCATTTAGGTTAAGATATTCAATCAAGAATTTCGACGTGTTTGTTTCGGTAATGGTGGCCCAGTAGAATTCTATACCTTTATTATTTGACGAAACATTGAACTCAAGCAATTCGCACGGAAGTGTATAGAGCCCATTTTCTTGATAGTTGCCATAGGTGTCGTAAAGACTGTAATCGGGATTGTATGTTGGATCGTAGTAAAAAACTTTAGTGGAGTCTATTTCTTGCGAGAAGCCCGATGCAGCAAGAAAGGTGAAAATGAAAAGAAAGAAAAACTTTTTCATGGTTGTACGATTTGAACATAGTAAAGGTGATTCAATATCAATCTTTTTTTTAGCGTTCATCTACTGTATTTCCGACAACAATTACCTTGTTTTTTGTGCGGAATATTGCGTTTACACTACCGAGTAATTATACTGTTTTTGAGCTTTTGGGGTATTCGATGAAATATTAGTAATTAGGTGTTTTTTCTTGTTAAGTTTTTCAACAAATTCGATTAGTTTTGTAAACGCTATATTTTCATTGTATCTTTATCTCTCAAAACCAGCCACATGAAAAAAATAATTTTACTCGTAGTTTTGTTTTCGTTGTGGATAAGCGCTTTTGCGCAAAAACCCGATTCGCTTGCACGGGTTGAAACTGAATTGCGTTCGCTGCAATATCGGCAACACAACATGTTCATTACAATCGATGCGCTTAAAAGCGAGCTCGATAGTGTGAAAGCCGAAAACAAATCGGGATTCACCAGCATAACCAATAAAATCGATAAGATAGGACACAATCAGCAGCAACAATTGGTTCGCGTTGACGAAATGGGAAACCAAATCGAAACTGTTGACGGCCGCGTAAGTACAACCCGCTCTACCGGATTTGTTTTGCTGCTTGTTCTATTGATTGTTGTTGTATTATTGAGTGGCGCTTTTGTGGTTTATTTGCAGCGCTTACGGAAAAATCTGATAGCTCGCGACGAAATTATTGATGGCCTGGTGAAATCGGAGACTCAACGGCTTACAGAAAGAATTAATCAGATTGGAGAAGATACAGTTGCTGGGCTGGGGCTGATTAAAGAGAAAGTGAAGCAAACCCAAGATGAAAATAATTTTGCATTGAAGGAAATTCAACTCGATATTGATGGCTTAAAAGATAAATATCGTTTACGGATGAAGCGATTGGAACAGGATTTCGAAAAGATTGAGGAGAAATTTTCCAAGGCTGATCAAAAAAGTGCAGAGAAGTTGAAAGAAACACGCAAAAAACTCAAAGAGTCACAAACCGAACTCAAAAAGGAATTCGCTTCTTCATTGAAAAAGATAAGTGAAGAATGGCAGGCTGAGCTTAAAAAGCAGAAGCAAACGGTGAAAAAAGTGAAAAAAGTTGTTGCCGAGAAAAGCTCAAAAAAAACTGAACCCAAACCGAAAACAAAAACGGGCACTACTGCCCGCAAAGTTTCCATCAAAGCTAGTTCAGGTAGGTAAGGTTGATTTGTTTTCTATCAACAATAGTTACCCTCATCAAATCGGACAGATCCTAGTATCTGAAATTGAACCAGCTGGCATGAATGCGCCTAACTGGAATACGTGAGATAAGAAAGCTAATTGTCAAAACCGTCAAAAATACATATGCGTAGTCGGTCCAGATGAGTTTAACTGGATAAATGTCCGAAATAAATGTGGTGCCACCCTGAAAGCGAACCAACCCGAATTTTTGCTGTGCAACAACCACTGCGGTACTTATTATAAATCCGGTAAGCATTCCAATGAGACTAATGAAAAATCCGTATCTCACCAGTACCTTTCGAATTTGCTTTACACTGGCTCCAAG
>DYON01000296.1 GCA_020720525.1 Acetofilamentum sp. | reverse complement strand
CGAAAAATCCATACGATGTTTCGGCGCAGCGCGATTCGTTGCCAAACTATCGTCACATAATAAAAGCAACTCCGTTTGCCCCAGCTTTCGGACATTTTGGGTTGGGCGTTGAAAAGGAATTAATGAATGGATTCAACCATACTTCGGTCGAAGCTATGTTAGGCGGGATTTTCCTCGATAAAAATTACTCTGAAATCGTAAATTTCGATAGTGATGTTTATGGTGGTTATCTTCGAGTGGGCTTTAGATGGTATTTTCCTCCAACAAAAAAATCGCC
The DNA here is from genome assembly GCA_020720525.1 of Acetofilamentum sp. Lineage (GTDB taxonomy): Bacteria > Bacteroidota > Bacteroidia > Bacteroidales > DTU049 > GWF2-43-63. The sequence continues at coordinate 2,847 of DYON01000296.1, read as the reverse complement.
CTCATCGCATCAGCGGCTAATGGGCAGCTATATCGGAATGATGAATACACTCACTTTTTTTCAATTTCGGGAGGAGTATTACGAATCGGTTTATTATAATTACTACTACCTTTATACATTAAATTATTCGCGATATATACACGTGGCAAAATATTCTGCCGAATTTATTGTTGGGACACAGTTTCCACTGAGCAACCGTTTATTATTCAATTATTATGCAGGATTAGGACTTAGTTTTACCCGTATTACCAGCAGTGATGACTACCAGCCATATATCGAAAATATCCACTTTACGAACCTAACTTTTGGAATTTTCAGCTTTTCTACAGGAGCATTGCTCGGATATCGATTTTAGAAAATGCTTTCTATCGTTTTTCAATTCTTTTTTTCTCTTGCTTGCTGCTTCCTTTCCCAATCTCCTCTGCGAGTTTTTTCATGCGCCAGCAAGTCATTTGCCTAATGCCAGTGTCTTCGGACAAAGCATAGGTAGAAACGTGTGGATTGTCCATTATGATTTTTATCATGCGGAAAGCTTCGGGCAATGCAATACGGCAATTGTGAAACAGCGTATGACTTGTAGCCGATTCCTCGGCTTTGCATTTGGTGCAGCGTCGGCTGTAGGGTTTTTTACCTGCACAATAGTTGGTATTTCCACATTTTCGGCAAACAAAGCCATTGCTCCACTTGATACCTGCAAGGAATTCGAGGCATGCTTCGTCGGAATTGAATCGCAGACGAAGTTCTTGTAGCGATATGGCTTTGAGCTCTTTCAAATCTTTTTCAAAATTAGTAAAAATAAGTGATACTAAACCGATTTATTTTTATACCTTTGCAAAAAATAATTGAATCATTATGAAAATTGGATTTCTAACACTCTCTGCAGTCATTTTTCTATTATTGGCAGCCTGTTCGGGAAGCCCGAAAGAGAAAAAAAGCAAAAGCAATCCTGCCAACAACGAACAAAGCGGCGAGGACAACAGCAATTCCAACTCAAAATCAGGGGTTGAATATCTCAACACTCAGTCATTTATCGACAAGGTGTTCGATTTTCGGAACGAGCCAGAATGGAAATTCAAAGGGTCGATACCGGTTGTAATCGATTTTTACGCCGATTGGTGTGGCCCATGCAAACGTGTGGCTCCAATTATGGTAGAGCTTTCTGGCGAACTTAAAGGAAAAGTTCAGTTTTACAAAGTAAATACCGATATGGAGCAGGAGCTCGCCAATGCTTTTGGCATTCAGAGTATTCCGAGCATTATGTTTTGCCCAATGCAAGGCAAACCAACCATGACGGTGGGAGCATATCCGAAAGACGAATATGTTCGAATGATTAACGAATTGCTTTTAAATAACAAATAAAACCAAACAACATGGAATTTCTCTCAAAAGAAACCTTCAAACAAAAAGTTTTCGATTACGAAAAAAATACCGACTGGAAATTCGAGGGCGAACTGCCTTGTATTATCGATTTCTACGCCGACTGGTGCCAGCCTTGCAAAATGGTTGCTCCAATTCTCGAAGAACTCGCTGTAGAGTTTAGCGGAAAAATCAACATCTACAAAATCGATACCGAAAAAGAACAAGAATTGGCGGCTGTTTTCGGAATTCAAAGCATTCCAAGCCTTCTTTTCTGCCCAAAAGACGACAAGCCCCAAATGGCAATGGGCGCACTTCCAAAGCAAACATTTATTGAAGCCATAAACGATGTGCTTCTAAATACAAAACAAGTATAAAAAGAATGTAGTTTTGTGCATTCGAGAGCGTATTTTGCAATGATAATGGCTCTTTAGTCGCTTGCAGGGACGCTCTCTGATGCTGTTACACCTACCAATTTCAGCTTCGATTTGCTGAGCATGAGTGCAACCTTAAATGGTGAATTTAACGCAACTGCATCAAAAAATAAAATACTTTTTATTTGCTTAATTTTATTTTATTTCTGTTATTGCAAATTCTAAAATCGCAATGGGTTTATTTGATAATGTTGTCAAACTCGGATAAATATCATTTAATATTTCCGAAAACTCTTGATAATCTTCATTCTTTTCTTGTGGTCCGTAGATGCTTACGCCAAGCCAATCTATATAGTTGTCGCCTGGATAATAGTTTGCTATTTCGTTCCAATTTTCATCAGGTTGGCTATAGGCATCAACGTGAAAGAACCAAGTTATTTTGTTTGCATTGTTTGTATTGCAAATGTCAATTATGTGGCGGTAAGCATCTCTAAATCTCTCTGCTCCGTCAGGAATATTAGGGTCTCCGTATTCAGCGGTCGTTCCTGCTCCGTTGTATTGTCCGTTCCACGGAAACCAATTTCCGTTTACTTCGGTACCAAATTCAACTAAAAGAGGAATATTTGTGTTTTTAGCATCAATAGCCCATTGCGTGAGTTGCGTATCAAAAACGCCGTCGATTATTTTTTGCATTGTGTAGTTTGGGTCGGGTCCACCTTCGTCGAAATCAGTTCTCGGCATCATTCTTATGAATGGAACTTTACCTGCACAGTGTATGGTGTTTACCGCTGCGGTGGGGAATTGAATATTGTCATACCAATTGTTTGAAAAATAAGCCCAAACAATATTTTTCCCGACAAGCGTTTCAAAATATGTTATTTTTGAGTTGGTTACAATATCTTCTGTTCCACCAAAATTAGGATATGCACAATGATAAATCCCCGAACTCGGCTCTAACAATATATTACTACTAAAATTAGGCGTTGTAACAAAAGTTGCTGAACTAACTCCGTTTTTGTACGCCAGTAAACTTTCGTTTGAAGAATTGACAGTTAAATATGAGTTGTCAAAATCTTCGTTCCACCACGATATGGCTTTTATTTGAGGATAGCTCCCA
>DYON01000295.1 GCA_020720525.1 Acetofilamentum sp. | reverse complement strand
TTACATTTTTAGCAGCCGTATTATTAACGGCAAGTGTGTTTGCTCAATCACCCGAGAAAATGAGTTATCAGGCAGTAATTCGCAACACTAGCGATGCCTTAATTACAAACACAAGTATGGGAATGCAAATTAGTATTTTGCAAGGTTCAACAAGTGGCACAGCGGTTTATGTTGAAACCCAAGTAGCCCCGACCAATGCCAATGGTTTAGTAAGTATTGAAATTGGAGCAGGAACTATTGTAAGTGGTAATTTTGCAACTATTGATTGGGCAAACGGTCCGTATTTCATCAAAACCGAAACAGACATTACCGGTGGCACAACATACACAATATCGGGAACCAGTGAGCTTTTGAGTGTGCCCTATGCTTTGCATGCAAAAACGGCAGAAACGGTTACGGGTGGAATAACAGAAACAGATCCCGTGTTTGATTTGTCAGCTGCAGCAACTATTTCAGCCACAGATATCACAAACTGGGACAACAAACTCAGTGCAGAAGTCGACGGTGATGTGACAAATGAAATTCAAATATTGAGCATCAGCAACGACACGGTGTATTTAAGCAATGGAGGTTTTGTAAAACTACCCGCCGGCTTCGATGGCGATTATAACAGTCTCATAAATAAACCAACAATTCCAGTTGTACCAACAAATGTAAGTGCGTTTACAAATGATGTTGGATATCTCACATCTTTTACAGAAATTGATGGCGATGTAACAAATGAACTACAAATTCTGAGTATCAGCAACGATACAATCCGCCTTACGAACGGAGGTTTTGTAAAACTACCTGCCGGTTTTGATGGCGATTATAACAGTCTCATAAATAAACCAACAATTCCGGTTGTACCAACAAATGTGAGTGCATTTACAAATGACGCAGGGTATCTCACCTCTTTTACAGAAGTTGATGGTGATGTGACCAATGAAATTGAAATGCCGGATAATGCAAACGCAGGAGACATGGCCTATTTCGATGGAAGTGCATGGGTGAAAATTCCCAAAGGAAACGACAATCAGATACTGACACTGCAGGCAGGCATTCCAACATGGCAGAATCAGTTTGCACTTCCAACAGCAACATCAACGGTTGCAACTAATGTAACGGCAACAACAGCAACACTGAATGGCATTGTTAATGCCAATGGTTTATCAACAGTGGTAACATTTGAGTATGGCCCCACAACAAGCTATGGAACTACTGTTACAGCCATTCAAAGCCCCGCTACAGGTGCAGCCAATACAAGTGTAAGTGCTGACATTTCAGGTCTTGTTGATGGCACAACTTATTATTTCAGAATAAAAGCTGAAAATGCCATTGGAATAGTTTATAGTACAGAAATGAGTTTTCAGTTTCTATCAGTAGGAGAAAGCTATCATGGCGGAATTGTCGCTTATATTTTGCAGGCAGGAGATCCGGGATACGATGCCAGCATTCAGCATGGAATCATTGCTGCACCATCAGACCAAAGTGCCGGATTACAATGGTACAACGGTAGCGATTTCTGGACGTATGCAAATAACTGGGGTATTGGCGGAGGCAGTTCCAATACGGATATTATCGTTAATGCCCAGGGGAATGGAAGTTATGCAGCGCAGCTTTGTAAGGATTTGGACTTAAATACCTATGATGACTGGTATCTTCCAAGTAAAACGGAGCTGGATAAATTATATGACAACAGAGCACTAATCGGCGGTTTTGCAAATAATTACTACTGGTCTTCGACCGAAGATAACTTTGATGGTGCCAGAAGGAGACATTTTGGAAATGGTGCGTCAAACGGTGATTACAAGTCTATGAACTGGGCTGTCCGTGCAGTAAGATCATTTTAGTAGCCAGTTGCGAGTAGTCAGTTGTGAGCAGTTTATAGTAGCCAGTTGTGAGTAGTCGTTTGTGAGTAAAATTTCACTGGCTACTCGGATGGCTACGCTAAGGCAAATACAAATCGAGTACCTGCAATCAGAGCTTTTTGATTGAGGTTTGCGTATAGTTTCTTAACGCGTGTATTCTTTGTTGAGAGTGCACGCGTATGTTTTGAATTTGAAAAAGGCTCGGTTTTTGTGGAATATTGCGCCGCAAAAGCCATTGCTTTCGGTAAATGCGTTTGTAGAGTTGCAATTGAGCTTCATTTTGCTATTTTTGTACTGATTAATCTTCCAATCATGAAAAAGCTTTTTTTATCCTTTCTTTTTATTGCTTCGTTTGGGTTTGCTACTATTGCTCAGCAAATAGATATGTTTGGCAATATTGAATATAGTCTCGATCTCAAAGCCAACAAAGCCACTATCGAAGTCGAAAAAATAAAGAATCACAACACAGGTGGTAGCACTGGAACTCTTAAATTGATTTTATTCTTCACGCTAGAAAAATATGCTTCCGACGAACTTAATGGCTACGTGGTTTCTGAATATCAATTTACCGACGTACTTAAAGGGGGCGAATATTTTTGGAAAATCACCAAAACAGTCGATTTTATTGCTCCTCCAGCGGGAAAATACTACGTGACATTGGTTTTATCGGAATGGGATGGCACAGAAAACACCCTAGTAGATTTCATTAATTTTAGCCGTCAAGTAACCATCAAATAATTGATGCCAGATCACTTCTCCATAGCAACAATACGCCCACATTTGTAGTATCGCTTCGAATAGTAATCTTCGTCGAGACAACTAATCATAACTCCCTTATTTACTGTGGCATGAATAAAGCGTCGGTTGCCCAAATAAAGTGCCACATGTCCAACGGTTTGAAAATTGATTTTAAAAAATAAAATATCGCCCAATCGAGCTTTATTGAGGTCGATAAAGCGAACATCTTTTTGCATATCGTTGGCGCTACGGTTGAGCGAAATGCCATACAGATTTTTGTACATGGTCTGAATCATTCCACTACAGTCGGTGCCTTTTTTGCTTTCTCCACCATATACATAGGGAGTTCCAAGCCAGGTATCGATTTCTTCGATAAATTTGGAGTCTTCCGATCCGGTGAGCTGCACATTCCATTTTTCGCTGTACTTTTTGTAAACTCCAGCTGTGGCTCTTGCGTCGTTGGTGCGGCGATTTGCAGAAATTGCGAAATTTTGAAACAAAAAGCCTTAATTTTAGAGATTTAATGCCACTTCATAATAACAACCGAAAAGCCA
>DYON01000294.1 GCA_020720525.1 Acetofilamentum sp. | reverse complement strand
ACCTTTTTAACTTTTGGTTTCAAAAAAATAATTGCACCGGACAAATTGATTCTATGCAATTACCCGATGTTGTAACTGCGGAATCTTCAACTATTACTAAATACTATAACCAAAACTGCGATTGCAACAGTCAGATTGTATTATATAAAGTAAATGGCGGTGGACATACCTGGTCTGGCGTACCAAATTTCTGGTATGAATTAATCGCAGGACAAACCAACGAAGATATTCATGCAAGTGTCGAAATATGGAAGTTTTTCAGAAGTTCCAGCAATTGTACAACAACAGATGTAAATGACATATATGATAATGGTAAAACATTCAAAGTATTCCCAAATCCAACAAATGAATTTTTCATCATTGAATCTTTGAGTGAAAAAATGTTTGATATGAAATTGATAGACATAAATGGGCGAACAATTGTCGAGAAAACTCAAATTCAATTATCAATAAGAGTAAATCTCTCAAAGGTTGAAAATGGAATTTACTTTTTAATTTTAGATTTAGAAAATACCGTTTACACTTCTAAAATTTTGAAAAACAAGTAACAAAAAAGCTCCAGATTGCTGGAGCTTTAAAAAAAAAGGAAATATAAATCTAGTACATGTCGCCCATACCTCCACCAGGCATCGGTGGCATGGCAGGTTTATCTTCTTTAATTTCCACAACAACGGCTTCGGTTGTAAGCAACATGCCAGCAATGGATGCTGCATTTTCGAGAGCAACACGTGTAACTTTGGTTGGGTCGATAACGCCCGATTCCAAAAGGTTTTCGTAAGTCTCGGTACGAGCGTTGAAGCCATAGTCGTCTTTGCCTTCGCGTACTTTATTGATAACTACACTTCCTTCGAGGCCTGCGTTTTGAACAATCTGGCGAAGGGGTTCTTCAATAGCGCGACGAATAATTTCGATACCTGTTTTTTCGTCTTCGTTGGCAACAGAAATGTTGTTGAGTGCATCAATGGCGCGAATATATGCTACGCCACCACCAGGAACGATTCCTTCTTCGACAGCTGCGCGAGTTGCATGCAATGCATCGTCGAAGCGGTCTTTTTTCTCTTTCATTTCAACTTCCGAAATGGCACCAACTTTTATCACTGCAACACCACCAGCCAGTTTGGCCAGGCGTTCTTGAAGCTTTTCGCGATCGTAATCGCTGGTTGTGGCTTCCATTTGGGCTTTGATTTGGTTCACTCTACCATCAATGTTTTCCTTGCTTCCAAGTCCTTTAACAATGGTTGTGTTTTCTTTGTCGATTGTAATTTTCTCGGCCTGTCCCAAATAAGTGAGTTCGGCGTCTTCGAGTTTGAATCCTTTTTCTTCGCTGATAACTGTTCCACCAGTGAGAATGGCAATGTCTTCGAGCATTTCTTTGCGGCGGTCGCCAAATCCGGGAGCTTTTACAGCAGCTACTCTAAGCGAACCACGCAATTTGTTTACAACCAAAGTCGCCAAAGCTTCACCTTCAATATCTTCGGAGATGATTAAAAGTGGACGACCGGTTTGAACTACTTTTTCAAGAATTGGGAGTAGCTCTTTCATAACACTGATTTTTTTGTCGTAAATCAGTATAAAAGCACTGTCGAAAGCGGTGAGCATTTTTTCGGTGTCGGTTACAAAATAAGGTGAAAGATAACCGCGATCGAATTGCATTCCTTCAACCACATCAACTGTAGTCTCGGTTCCTTTGGCTTCTTCGATGGTAATCACACCTTCTTTTTTTACACGACGCATAGCCTCGGCAATTTGTTTTCCTATTTCGAAATCGTTGTTTGCCGAAATGGTTGCAACTTGTTCTATTTTATCAAAACTATCGCCAATAGCTCTGCTTTGCTTTTGTAAGTTTTCAATAATTGCTGCAACGGCTTTGTCGATTCCTTTTTTGAGGTCCATCGGATTGGCACCTGCTGTAACGTTTTTGAGACCTGTGTTGAAAATAGCTTGTGCAAGTACGGTGGCTGTTGTGGTGCCGTCGCCAGCTACATCGTTTGTTTTACTGGCTACTTCTTTCACCATTTGAGCGCCCATGTTGTTTGTTTTTTCTGGGAGGTCAATTTCTTTTGCAACTGTAACACCGTCTTTAGTAATAATAGGTGCGCCGTACGATTTTTCGATAATTACATTGCGACCTTTTGGCCCGAGTGTAACTTTCACTGCATTCGATAATGCATCTACGCCTTTTTTTAATTGTTCGCGTGCTTCAACTCCGTAGAGAATCTGTTTTGCCATAATATTTCTTTTTTAAAAAGTTCTTGATTAAATGATTGCCAGAATATCCGACTCTTTTAAAATGAGGTAGTCTTTACCTTCAATCGAAATCTCTGTGCCAGCATATTTGCCATACAGAACCACATCGGCATCTTTTACTGTCATAGGCTCGTCTTTTTTGCCAGGTCCAGTAGCTACCACTGTTCCTCGCTGGGGTTTTTCTTTAACGGTATCGGGGATGATGATTCCGCTGCTGGTCTTTGTTTCAGCTGTGGCTGGCTCAATCACAACGCGGTCAGCCAATGGTTTAATGTTTATTGTACTCATACTACATCAATTTTTAGTTTCGCGCGGTCTTGTCATTTTTCATGCCATTAGGCAATTGCTGCCAAAATTGCAGTTGAAACTGACAAATGTTGGTTGCTGGCGATTTTTGTTTTTGAATTAGAAGACAATTAAAGAAAATTTTATAATTTAGCTTCCATGAAACCAGAATCATTTTCGCTGCGTGGGCAAGAATATATTCAACTCGATCAGCTTATGAAGCTTTTGGGCTGGGTTGGCTCTGGAGGCGAAGCACACGATACCATCGACGAAGGACTTGTGAAAGTGGATGGCGAAACCGAGTTGCGACGAAGACGGAAATTGAGCGAGGGAATGCTGGTTCAATTTGACCGATTTGAAGTAACAATTGAAATATAGAGCTCGTTGTAAATGAAAGCAATCATTTCCATATCGTTGGCAATAGCATCGCTGTTTTGTATTGCTCAAAACCCAATTGCCGACAAAGTTCATATTACAAGGATAACAGCCTTTTTTCGAATATCACCCATTGCATTTCCGAAAGTTTTGTTTTTGATTCTCAAATTTTATTTCCTTAGCAACTTGTAAATGTATATGGGTATAAGCAAAATCCCCGCTCCAGTTTATTCGGAAGCGG
>DYON01000293.1 GCA_020720525.1 Acetofilamentum sp. | reverse complement strand
TCAACATTATTCCGGCAGCAGAAGTGTTAGATGTCGATGGAAACGATTTGTATGCTCAGCCCAATTTCAACATTTTGTCCATTCAATCTCGCTTGTCGGGAGCTATTACCGGACCGGATTTTTTTAACATGAAAACAAGCGGTTTGCTCGAAGCCGACTTTTTTGGCAACTCAGGCACGGGGCTTGACGATGTGAACGGTTTCCGCTTGCGCCATGCTTTTGTGAAACTTTCCAACGAAAAATTTGAAATCTTAATGGGTCAATTTTGGCACCCGATGTTTATAACCGATGCATTTCCGGGAGTTTATTCGTTCAATACGGGAGTTCCGTTTCAGCCTTTTTCGCGCAATCCGCAGTTACGAATTTCTACTAAAGGCAAAGCGCGTTTTATTTTTACTGCTTTTACCGAAAGAGATTTTCAAACCAAAGGCGCAAGTGTGAGTAAAGCGGGTGTGCCTCAGCTTAATGCACAATTGCAAGTAGGTTCTACTGAAAAAGTTCTTGCAGGTGTGAGTGCAAATTACAAACTTGCAAATCCCGCTTTGGGACAAGACAATGTGAGCAGTACTGCTTATATGGGTTTTGCACGAGTAGCTTTGGGCAAAGCCATTTGGAAACTTCAAGGAGTTTACGGACAAAATATGTCCGACGTGCTGATGATTGGCGGTTTTGCAACCAATGCAAAAGAAGAATTTGTTACCAACAATACACTTTCGGTTTGGTCTGAAATTCAAGGCGATATTTCCGACAAAGGCGAATGGGGACTTTTTGTGGGTTATTCCGAAAACAGTGGATTTGGCGAAGCCGTTACATTTATCACTACAAACGGATTTTTGAGCAATGTAGCCAGCCTTTATAGAGTGGCACCGCGCATTGGTTTTAAATCGGGCAATTTAACCATTGGCACTGAATTGGAATACACATCGGCTCAATATGGCGCACTTAATACAACAACAGGTGACATAGAGGTTGGTTCGATAGAGCCTGTAAGCAACATAAGGTTTTTATTAACTGCTATTTACAAATTCTAAAAAAAGATTAGCTATGACAAAATTAGATGTAAAAGGATATTGGAAAGAAAATCTAAAATATTTGGTTATTCTGCTAAGTGTTTGGTTTTTGGTTTCGTATGTATTTGGTATTATTCTGGTGAATCAACTAAATACAATCACTATGGGCGGATATAAATTAGGATTTTGGTTTGCTCAGCAAGGGTCGATGTATGTTTTTGTGATTTTAATTTTCATTTATGTAAAATTAATGTCAAAATTGGATAAAAAATACGGAGTAGAAGAATAATTAATTCATAAAAAAGAAATATTATGGGAATTTTAGCTTGGACTTGGATTATAGTAGGGGTTACATTTGCTCTTTATATAGGAATAGCAATTTGGACACGAGCCACTTCATCAAAAGAATTTTATGTAGCTGGTGGAGGAGTTTCGCCGCTAATGAATGGAATGGCAACTGCTGCCGACTGGATGTCAGCGGCTTCATTTATATCACTTGCCGGAATCGTTTCCTTTGAAGGATACGATGGCTCGGTTTATTTAATGGGTTGGACTGGAGGCTATGTGCTTTTGGCTCTTCTACTCGCACCTTATTTGCGAAAGTTTGGTAAATTTACTGTTCCTGATTTTATTGGCGATAGATATTATTCCAACACAGCTCGTATTGTAGCAGTTGTAGCAGCTTTAATAGTATCATTTACTTATGTGGCAGGTCAAATGCGTGGTGTAGGTATCGTTTTTTCGAGATATTTAGAAGTGGACATTAATACAGGAGTGTATATTGGAATGGCTATTGTGTTGTTTTATGCTGTACTTGGTGGTATGAAAGGGATTACTTACACACAAGTAGCTCAATACATGGTGCTTATTTTTGCCTTTATGGTTCCGGCTATCTTTATATCTATTCAAATGACAGGAAATCCAATTCCACAATTAGGATTTGGCAGCAAGGGCGAAGATGGAATGTATTTGTTACAAAAACTTGATGGATTGCAAAAAGAACTTGGCTTCCACGAATACACATCGGGTAGCAAATCATTGATTGATGTTTTTGCCATTACTTTGGCTTTGATGGTGGGTACTGCCGGATTGCCGCACGTTATTGTGCGTTTCTTCACGGTTCCTAAGGTTTCCGATGCACGTCTTTCTGCTGGTTGGGCTCTTGTTTTTATTGCCATACTTTATACCACAGTGCCTGCGGTTGCAGTATTTGCACGCACAAACCTCATCGAAACTGTTAGCAACAAACAATACAAAGACATGCCGGCTTGGGTAGGCAACTGGGAAAAAACCGGATTGCTTGCTTTTGAAGACAAAAATGCCGATGGTGTTGTTCAATATGTAGCCGATGCTCAGTTGAACGAATTGACTATTGACAAGGATATTATGGTGTTGGCAAATCCTGAAATTGCAAACTTACCGAACTGGGTGGTTGCTTTGGTGGGAGCTGGCGCACTTGCAGCGGCATTATCTACGGCTGCGGGTTTGTTGTTGGTTATTGCTTCCTCTATTTCGCACGATTTGTTAAAGAAAGTGCTTGTTCCAAAAATTACTGAGCGTCAAGAGTTGTACGCTGCACGTGGAAGTGCTGCCGTTGCAGTAGTTATAGCCGGATATTTTGGAATTAACCCGCCGGGATTTGTGGCTGCGGTGGTTGCCTTAGCCTTTGGTTTGGCGGCTGCTTCATTTTTCCCAGCTATTGTTTTGGGTATTTTCGACAAACGAATGAACAGACAAGGGGCTGTAACAGGTATGATTATAGGTCTTTCCTTGATGTTGTTCTACATGTTGAAATTCAAATTTGGTATTTTTGATGGTGGAAAAGATGCAGTAGCAGGTCTTGCAGGCGATTGGTGGTTTGGAATCTCGCCCGAAGGATTTGGTACAGTTGCTATGATTGTGAATTTTGTAATTTCTGTAATCGTATCGCGCCTTACAACTGCTCCGCCCGAAAATATTCAACATTTGATTGAAGACATTCGCATTCCGAAAGGTGCGGGAGCTGCTGTTGCTCACTAATAAATAGTTGTTTTTTTATTGGAAACTATACATCACAAAAAACTTTGCCAAAGTAAATGCTTTGGCAAAGTTTAATACATTAATCCAATTCATACTTTTCATAAATTGAACAAAGAAATTGAA
>DYON01000292.1 GCA_020720525.1 Acetofilamentum sp. | reverse complement strand
CATTTGTTTTTAGGTTGCAAAGGCGCGCCTTTGTTGGTGGTCTCTGAATGACAGTGGTTTATTTTGTTAATAAAAACCAATCCCGACCAACTTCATTTCGAACTGGTTTCAACATTTTTTCAATCCCCTTCCTTGCAGTCATTCTGAATTTATTTCAGAATCTCTCTCTTGCTGCAAGGAAGAATATATTATTGGAAAAACGCAAACTATTTTATTGTTAATGTTTATTGTCAAAGAATTTTAGAAGTCTTAAAGTAACAAAATTGAACTAACTTCGTCGCAACAATGTAATAAAAATCGATATTATTCATTATTACAATTATGGTGAAGTTTCTGGGATTGTTTTTTTTGTTTCTCATCCAATCGTTTTGTGCTGATGCACAGGTGGTTTCGGGCGTTGTGCGCGACGAAAAAGGCGAGCCCATTCCAGGAGCCAATATTGTAATCAAAAATTCCTACACAGGCGTGATTGCCGATCAAAACGGCGATTGGAAAATGCAAGTGCGACCAGGCAAATATGTGTTGGTGTTTTCGCTAATTGGATTTTCAACCGTTGAAAAAGAAGTAGTTGTACAATATTTGCCCATTGAAATTGAGACCATACTTCAAGAATCTGTGACGCAGCTCAACGAAGCTCTTATTGTTGCCGACACGCGCGACCTTGCCCGAGATGTAATGCAGCAAGTGCGAAAAAAACGAAAAGATTATGTCGATATTCTCGATGTTTATACTTGCAATACCTACCGAAAGCAATCGTTGTTGCGCGACGACCCTAAATCGTTTCGCGATAGCATCAACAAAGCAACAAGCGATAGTTTAAAGCGTGTTTCGGGCTTCGAGACTCTCACTCCCAAACAAAAGAGGCAAGCTCGCCGCTACGAGCGAAAGTTGAAACGGCACAAAGTGAAAGAGGATAAAAAGAATTGGGGCGATGCCGATACCATGCGGGTGCAATACATCAGTAGCCTCGACGAACGTGTAGCTCAACTAACTGTGTTTGGGCAAAACACGTTCGAATCAATTGATGCCGAAAATGAATACCTGCCTCATTCGCCCGAAAATTATATTTACATGAGTATAGGCTACGACGAGGAAGGAATTCAGATCGACAATATGCAATACGTTTATACAAATGAGTACCTACTTTTTAAAAATGCAAGCGACTGGGATTTTAATTTTTATTCGCCAACGCTGAAAAAAGACATTCTTGCCACACAACCACTGGTTTCGCCATTGTCGCCACTTGGTCCCACGTTGTATAGGTACGATTATGTAGGGCTTGCCTACGACGATTCGGTGAAAATATTCAGGATAAAAGTGACTCCAATTTTCCCAAACGATGCATTGTTTTCGGGCTATATTGGTATTCGCGATAGCAGTTTTTCGTTGTACGATCTCGATCTAGAAATCAACAAAGCGGCTTTAATTTCGGTTGACGAATTTCGGATTCGACAAAAATATGCGATGGCAGAGCCTGGAAAGCCTGTTCCTGTGATTACTCAGATTGAATACAAAATTGAAGAAGGAAAATCGAAAATAACTACCACTGCTACATCGTGGTTTTCGAATTATCGTTTCAATGCCGATTCTACTGGCTTTAAACGCAACAGCCTCGAGGTTCAACGTTTCGATTCGCAGACCTACAATCGCGATTCGTTGTGGTGGACAAAACATCGAGTGTTGCCTCTTAGCGATGATGAGCTCAAATACGCATTCAGCGTTGATAGTATGAATCTGGTTTTATCGAGCGATTCTTTCCTTCTGAGGGTCGATTCCATTTACAATCGTATTGATATTTGGCGAATTACTTTGCAGGGAATTTCGCACCGAAATCGACCCAAAGGAATACAATATTTTATAAATCCACTCATTTCGCAGCCCAATTTTTTTGGAATTGGGGGATATAGGCACAGTGTTGGTTTCAATGTGAAAAAAAGATTCAACAACGATTTTCTGGCCGAGACCGAAACCGACCTCAATTATGGTTTTAATAATCACGATTTACGAGGTAGGCTGGGATTTGGATTAACGTATGTTCCACTTAAATTTGTGAGAACCTTTGTTCGTTTTGGCGATTACTACGACATGATTAACAACAACCCAAGCGTGTCGAGTGCATTTAGTCGAAGCAATTATGCTCGAACCAAAATGTTTTCCATTTCGCAACGTATGGAAATTATCAATGGCTTGTTTGGCGAGCTCACTTTTGAACACAGCGACCAACAGGCAATCAACAATATGCAAATGGATTCATGGTCGAACTCCTTGTTTGGTACTGTGAACGAACCCATCGATTTCGACCGCTATGTAAAAAGCGAATTTCGTCTCAATTTAGTGTATCGGATTCGCCAGAAATACATGATTAAAGGCAATCGGAAAATTTTACTGGGAAGCAAATGGCCCGATATCACGTTTATGTGGCGCAAAGGTATTCCCGGTTTGATGAAAAGCGAAGTCAATTTCGATTATTTGGAAATTGGAGCTGGCGATTACGTGAAACTCAACCGATGGGGAATATCGAATTGGTCGTTTATGATGGGGGCTTTTGTGAATAAGAAAAGTTTGCGTATTCTCGAACACAAATATTTTCGAGGAAGCGACCCCTTCTTTTTTAGCAATCCATTGAATTCGCTTCAATTGCTCGGACCAACTTTGAGCTCGTCGTCAACTTTTATGCGCGGCAACTACATTCACCATTTCGATGGCGCCATTTTAGGAAAAGTGCCGCTGCTTAGCAAAATGCATCTTTCGCTGGCTGGTGGAGGTGGTTTTTTGATGATGAAAGAAAATGGATTTAGGCATGGCGAAGTGTTTGCTGGGCTCGAAAAAACCTTTCGCATCAGGCTTCAGCGTTTTCGATTTGGGCTGTATGCTGTTACCTCCGACAACAATTTCGAACAAGCTGTGTTTACATTCAAATTTGGAATCAGCCTTTACGACGTATCTTCACGAAAATGGGATTATTGATTTTTTGAGAGTTGGATGAGTGGGTTGTTGTTTGTTTTTTCAGTCAACATCTTTTATGGCTATTGTGAGGTAGGGTAGGCAAGTTCTTTGGCAGGTTTTGGACGTGTGACGGCTTTTTTGAGCGACTAGCCAATGTGCTTGACTACGAAGTGTGGGCTACACAAGTTCAAGACGAATGCTTTCAATCTGATTTCT
>DYON01000291.1 GCA_020720525.1 Acetofilamentum sp. | reverse complement strand
TAATTCGTGGTTACCCCAATCTATTGAACCCAAATCAAACAACAAGCTTCTTTTTAAAAAACATGTCACTATACAAAACAAGAGTGATCTGTCAAGCATAAAATTTTAGAATTTTGTTCCAAAACTAATCATACCTGTTAATGAAAATGGAAATCCGCTGGATGGTCTTATGTAAGCAAATTCGATGTTTCCAACAAGCAAATCGGTAGCATCGTGTTTTTTAAAAGTATATGTATAACCTGTTCCTACGTTGATTCCCCAAAAAAAATCTTACTCATCTTCGATTGAAAGCCATAAATTAAATGAATCGAAAAGGATGTAATTGTATTGAAGTCATAATGCATAGTCTGGTCAGTGTTGTAAAAATATCGTTGGTACGAATAACGCATTCCCGTAAATATTAATTCATAAAAATCGCCGAATAAATGTTGCTTTGAATGTATTCCGCAATATTTTTCGGGATTCAAATACAATCTGTACCCCGTACGAAGAAAAACTCCTTGCAAATGATTATCGGCATTTGCTCCAAAATTAGAAAAAACAACGCCTCCTATAAAATGTAAAGATCGACATGGTTTAAGTGCTATTTCAAATCCCGCATCGAAGTGGTTGAACATTGTGGATAGAACATGGATAGTTAGGGCTTTTTTACGATTAAAAGTAGTATCGTTGTGCTCTCTAAAAGCAAATGTGCCTCGCTTATCGCCAAATTTGATTGATTGTACAATGTTTAAAGGGATACTTATGTCGGCAGACACATCGGGCTGGTGTACAAATACATTGCTCGAATCGAAACCTGAAATGCTACCAATTACAAGCGTCCCACTCGTCATTGAAATTGTATCTTGAGCCCAACCATCCGAGCAGCTAAAAGCCACTACCACAATCAGCAAAGATAGTTTTGTAATTATTGATAACGTTTTCGCTTTAAAACGCTAAAAATAAACATTTAGTATGCGAAAATTTACTCTTCGTCTTCTGGGTTGGGGCGACCTTTTTGCTTACCTTTTTGCCACAAATACTCAAGCTCATCCATTTCCTTTTGGTGTTCTTTGCTTATTTCTTTGTCCATGAGTTTATCGAGATCGGGTTGACCTGCGTTTACCCAAGCGGTGTACCAAAACGAAGCAACCATCAGAATACTCATACGCAGCTTACGTTCTACCATTTTGTCCATTTCGCGCTCCATAAGCTGGCAAAAAGCTAAACTGAATTGTTTTTTGATAATAGCAGCACGCTCTTCCATCACAAAAATTCCATCGGGGTTGTAATGATTCAACAGCGAATCATAAATATTTATAACGCTATCCATTTCGTTGTGGCTAAATTCGACCAAATCCCAAGCTTTATCGAGTGGGTTGCTAATGTATTGTGCTCGTCCAATAAAAAAATCGAAATCGTCTGAAAGCATTTCTGGAATACGTGTTTCCCACAAAGCATGAACTCCTTTTTGAGACAATTTGCGCCCGTCGTAATATTCGGTTGTATGCAGAGGAACATTGGCATCGCCAATATAATGACCAAAATTGGCCGAAACATTCAATATTTTATCAACATCACCTTCCTTAAACGCATCAGTAAGCCGATACATCATTCGTTCAATATTCCAAGGAAGAATACCGTATTCTTGCAATGTGTCTTCGCTGTATTTTTCAACTGCTTCCTTCCACCTTCGTGGCATGAGATCGAATGGTTTATCGCCATAATGATCGATGTCGATATAATGTTTCTGAGCTTCACCATCAACAGCATGGCTGCGTTTGTCGGGGTCAGCTGAATGCTGAATTAAATATTCAATATGTTTTTTATAAAATCCAATCATTTCTGGCGGAAGTGAAAAAACCGCATGTTTGTTGATGATTCTATGACAAAAAAAGCCCCACGCACCGCTGACTAGTGGTATTGTTGCGAGGAAGATGAAAATCGAAACAATTTTAAGCAATTTACTCATGATTTGTTTTGTTTAAAATGCGGAATCCATCAAAAACTGGAACCACATCGGTTTGGTCGGGTGTAAAACAATATTCAAGTATAGAATCGAGATTCAATTTTTTTAGTCGTTCGCGATGCATCGCTTTCTGAATATAAGCAATGGGGTTTTCGCGGGCTGAATTCCACAAATCGAGCGCAGCTTGAGCAGCATCGCAATTCATCTCCATGCCAAGATCGAGCAACTTCTGAGTGAGTGCACCAGCAAACAAAGAATCTTCGAGATTGAATTTCTGCTTCCAACCTGCACAAAGGATAACAGCATTCTGATTTTGTGACGCTAAAAAATAGGCAGCAGCACTGAGGTTGATAAATGAAGCTATCACAACAGGAGAACCATTGTTGACCATTTTTATTGTCTGCGTTCCATTCGTGGTGCTGTAAACGATGCTGCGTCCACGAACCTGTTCGGTCATAAAATTATCAGGCGAGTTGCCAAAGTCGGCAAAATCGAGTTTAATTCCATTGCGCTCAGCAGCAATGAGCGAGCCTTGTGTCTTGTATTCCATGGCTTCTTCGGTAGTAGCAACAGGAATAATCTCTTTTACCTGATTCTGAAATGCAGAACATATCGATGTGGTAGCGCGCAAAATATCAACAACTGCAACCGAAAATGGTGGTTCAGTAAGTATATGCTGATACAGCGCAGGAGTAAAGCAGACTTCAATGGTATTCATGTGTTCTCAATTCACTTAAGTGCTGTAAAATTAGTGATTATTTATGAAATCCAATGAGCAATATCTATCTTGCAATAATTTTTCCTTTCCCATTTATTTCATAAATCGCTTTACCTGTGGTGGTTGTATATGAATCCCAAATTCGATCGCCTTGCTCTTCGTCGTACTCCCATTCCGTTGTTGTGTCGCAAACAACAATTTTACGATTGGCAAAAACAGTAACCCATTCAATACCATAGTAAGTTACATCGGCATCGCTTTTCTTGTATAGAGTTAGCGAATCGATTAAGTTGCCATACGCATCAAACGAAATAAGAATGGGAATGTTCTCATCCATCGACGATTTACTATTATCTTCTCTTAGATCGAGTACAACTACATTTTTTTTACTCCGAAATAAAATTCCTAGAGGATACGAGGTCTCGGACAACCTGTATTTCTTATAAAGCTCTTTATCGAAATTCTTCGACAAAGCTGGGATGTCCGATTCCATGCATATTTCAAAAGGAAGAGGAATGGTATCGAGC